>DHNF01000155.1:1505-7082 GCA_002409375.1 Ruminococcaceae bacterium UBA5423 | reverse complement strand
AATTTTGCTTTATATTTTTAATAATACTTGATATTTTTATGGTTATTATTAAATTTTGTGCCTAATGTATCATATTTTCATAACAAATTTTTGATATGCTTTTATCAAAGAAATTGTGAACTCATCTTATAAGGAGGGCTGAGATGAATACCGAAGCCGTGAAATGCGACTGCTGCGCATCAGATGAAACCCAAAAACTGGAACAAATTACAAATGTCATCGACCTTTACAAAAACAAAAGTGGAAGTTTAATTCAAATTCTTCACCTCGCACAGCAAATCTATGGGCATCTTCCCCTTAAACTGCAAGAGTATATTGCAAACTCCCTTGGTATACCCTTATCCGAAGTTTCGGGTGTTGTCACATTCTATTCGTTTTTCACAACAAAACCCCGAGGCAAGCATACAATCCGCGTATGTCTTGGCACCGCTTGTTATGTGCGGGGCGGCAAAAAGCTGGTCGAGCGTCTTGAAGAGCTGTTAAATATTCAAATCGGCGAAACGACTGAAGACGGCAGGTTTACCTTTGAGATTGCCCGTTGCATCGGTGCTTGCGGACTTGCCCCTGCAATAATGATTGATGATGTTGTCTATAAGCAGGTGAATGTCAACAAGCTTGAATCCATTCTTTCGAAATATTAATGCCATAATTATACATTAACCGAGGAAAGGATATGGACCTTATGAACACCAAAAAAATTAGCAGCTTAGAAGATTTGGAACAACTAAAAAGCAATTATAATAAAATGCTGGAAAATTATAAATATAAGGTGCTTGTGTGCAGCGGCGCCGGGTGTGTTTCGTCAAACTGCGGTATTGTCAGGAACGCCTTTATAGACGAAATTAAAAAACAGTCTTTAGAAAACGAGGTTAAAGTGCTTGAAACCGGCTGCATGGGCACCTGCGCGGTGGGTCCGGTTGCGCTAATACTTCCCGACCGCACCTTCTACACAAATTTAACGCCCGAAATTGCCTGCAATATTATTAAAAAACATATTTTAAACGGCGATATACTTGTACAACACACCTTTTATGACAATTCAATACACAGGCATGTTCCAAATATCGACAATATAGATTTTTTCAAAAGCCAGGTAAAAATTGCTTTGAGAAACTGTGGATATATGGATTATAAAAGCCTTGACGCCTATGTTGCGCGCAATGGATATTTTGCTGCTGCAAAAGCGGTTAATACCGACAGACTTAAAGTAGTCGAAGAGGTGAAAAAATCGGGGCTTAAAGGGCGCGGCGGGGCAGGTTTTCCGACAGGTGTAAAATGGGAAGCCGGATATAACACCAATAGCGATAAAAAATATATTGTCTGCAATGCGGACGAGGGTGACCCCGGCGCGTTTATGGATCGCAGCATTATCGAGGGCGACCCTCACACCTTGGTAGAGGGCATGATTATCGGCGGCTATGCAATAGGTGCCGACACAGGCTATGTATATGTGCGGGCAGAATACCCGATTGCAGTAGAGCGTCTAAGTTATGCAATTGATGAGGCGCGTGAGCGCGGTCTTCTTGGATGCAAACTTTTTGGCAGCGATTTTTCGTTTGATTTGGAAATACGCATTGGCGCAGGCGCCTTTGTTTGCGGGGAAGAAACCGCACTAATGGCATCAATAGAAGGACGCAGGGGCGAGCCGCGGCAAAAACCGCCTTTCCCTTTTGAACAAGGCTTGTTCGGAAAGCCTACAATAATAAACAATGTCGAAACACTTGCTGCTGTTCCCGTAATAATATTAAATGGCAGCGAATGGTATTCACAGTACGGCACCAAATCCAGCAAAGGTACAAAGGTGTTCGCATTAGCAGGCGATGTTGTAAACACAGGAATTATCGAAGTTCCCATCGGGATGCCGCTTGGCGATATTTTATTTAACATTGGCGGCGGAATGCAGGAGAAAAAGAAATTTAAATCGGCACAAATCGGAGGGCCATCAGGCGGCTGTATTACTCAGGATAATTTGAATGTGGCAACCGATTATGAATCGCTGCAAAAGCTTGGCGCGATAATCGGGTCGGGCGGTTTGATAGCGATGAATGAAGACACCTGCATGGTAGATACCGCTCGATTTTTTATGGATTTTATCCAGGAAGAGTCATGCGGAAAATGCGTTGCCTGCCGTTTGGGCACCAAACGGATGCTTGAAATTCTTGAACGAATTACACGCGGTGAAGGCAGCGACGGCGATATTGAGCTTTTGCAAGAGCTTGGCGAAACTATTAAGGAAACTGCAATGTGCGGTTTAGGTCAAACTGCCCCTAACCCGGTACTAAGCACAATTCGATATTTTAAAAGTGAATACGAGGAGCATATTCACAACAAATATTGCCGTGCAGGTGTATGTTCCGAGCTGTTTATCTCACCATGTGAAAACACATGCCCCGCAAATATAAACATACCCGGTTATCTTGCACTTGTGGCAGCCGGTCGATTTATAGATGCTTATAACCTGATTAAGCAGGAAAACCCATTCCCTGCTGTCTGCGGTCGTATATGCACACATCCTTGTGAGTCCAAATGCCGACGCAGTACAGTTGACGAGTCGGTTGCAATATGCGATATCAAAAGATTTGTCGCTGATTATGCTTATAAAAATGAAAAGCCCTATGCAAGTGACCTTGTATTTCCTAAAAACGGCAAAAGTGTTGCAATAATCGGTGCAGGAGCATCCGGCTTGACTTGCGCTTATTATCTTGTGCGCATTGGTTACACGGTAGATGTATTTGAGTCACAGCCGGTAGCCGGCGGCGTATTGGCTTTTGGCATTCCTGAATATCGCCTGCCCAAAAAAGTGCTTGAACACGAAATAGACTTAATACTTCAGTCGGGAGTAAACATGCACCTTAGCACCGAAGTTGATAGGGATATGTTTGGCAAGCTTAGGTCCACATATGATTCCGTTTACATAGCCACAGGAACGCAAATGCCGCAAAAAGTAAACATTCCGGGTGAAAATCTGCCCGGCGTTTTGCACGGCATAAATTTTTTAAAGGATGTTAATTACAACAAGGATATTTATATTGGTAAAACGGTCGCTGTTATAGGCGGGGGTAATACTGCAATGGACTCTGCAAGAACGGCGTTAAGGCTTGGCGCATCAAAAGTGATACTGCTTTATCGCCGCAATATTGAAGCCATGCCGGCATCTGAACAGGAAATAAAAGAAACGGTTGCCGAAGGCGTAGATATTATGGAGCTTGTTGCACCCATAAAATTTATTGCAGGTAAAGACGGGTCGGTGTCAAAAGTCGAGTGCGTTAAAATGAAGCTTGGTGAATTTGATAAATCCGGCAGAAGAAAAGCCGTAAAAATCGGCGGTTCTAATTTCTTTTTAGATGTTGACACCGTAATACCTGCTGTCAGTCAATATTCAGATTTGCCTTTTGTCCGAAAGGATGAAATTGAAGTCACTTCATGGGGCACCTTTGTGGTTGATGACAACACATTAATGACCACCATGAAGGGCGTTTTTGCCGGTGGAGATGTGGCAAGGGGCCCCGACACAGTGATAAGTGCAATTGCCGATGGAAAACAAGCGGCTGTTTCCATTGACAAATATCTGGGCGGTACCGGCAAGCTTAATAAAGGCAATCCAATTGATATACCCGAAAGATTTGAAGATGACGAAATTGTCGCCCATGACCGCTTTCCGCTTGAAATGCTGGATATGGAATCCCGAAAAGGTTCGTTTGACGAAGTTATTGTCGGCTACCATAAATTAAACGCAATGGCTGAGGCAATGCGTTGTCTGCACTGCGACAGAAGATAACAGAAAGGCATGGTGCTTGTATGGTAAACTTAAAAATAAATGGGAAACAAATATCGGTTGCACAGGGCACAACAATACTTGAGGCTGCCAGGTCCAATAACATAAGTATTCCAAATCTGTGTTATATGAAAGACACTCACAAATTTGGTTCCTGCAGAATATGCGTCGTCGAGGTAAAGGGTGCAAAAACTTTGCAAGCTTCTTGCATGACGAATGTTGCGGAAGGTATGGAGGTTTTTACAAACACAGAAAAAGTCCGTAAAGCACGCAAGGTTTTATACGAACTTATAATTTCTGACCATTCAAAAGACTGCTTAAGCTGCAAGCGCAATCAAAGCTGCGAGCTGCAACAGCTTGGCAAAACTCTCGGCGTTGAGCATACACGCTTTGAGGGCGCACGGTCTGAACGCGAAAATGACATTTCAGTTGCAATAACAAGAGATTTGACAAAATGTATAGCCTGCAGACGATGCATTACAGTCTGTAATCAAATACAGGGCACCGGCATATTAAATGCGCAAAATCGCGGCTTTAACACAGTTATCGGTCCCGCAATGGATTTGCCACTTGGCGATGTCAATTGTGTTTTCTGTGGCCAATGTACTGTTGTATGTCCGGTTGGTGCATTAAAGGAAACCGATGCTGTTGAAAAAGTTTGGACAGCTATTAATAATAAAGACAAATATGTCGTTGCGCAAACAGCTCCGGCAGTCAGAGTTGCTCTTGGTGAAGAATTTGGTCTTGAACCCGGCACCAGAGTTACCGGTAAAATGGCCGCCGCACTGCGTGCACTTGGTTTTGACAATATATTTGACACAAACTTTGCAGCCGATCTGACAATTATGGAAGAGGGCACCGAACTGCTGCACCGACTGCAAAACACCGTTGCAGGCAGGTCATCCACACTACCTATGATTACAAGCTGCAGCCCCGGATGGATTAAGTATATTGAGCATGCATATCCCGATAATCTTGCGCATCTCTCCACCTGCAAATCACCCCATATGATGCTTGGCGCGCTGATAAAATCCTATTATGCCAAAATTATAAATGTCAACCCTGAACAAATTTATGTTGTATCAATTATGCCCTGCACAGCCAAAAAATTTGAAATATCCCGCAACGAGATGAAGAACAACGGCTTGCCAAATGTCGATTCTGTACTTACCACACGAGAGCTTGCCACAATGATTAGTGAAGCAGGCATCGATTTCACAAAGCTTGAAGACGAGAAATTCGACAATCCCCTTGGGCTTTCAACCGGCGCCGCAGATATATTCGGTCTTACGGGCGGAGTTATGGAGGCCGCGCTGCGCACGGTATACGAGCTTGTCACCGGAAGAGAACTGCCGTATAAAAACCTTCATGTAACGCCGATTGTAGGACTGGATAATGTCAAGACAGCCGAAATTTTAATAAACGATCCTGTAAACGCTTATAAAGAATTCGACGGCGTAAAAATAAAAGTGGCGGTTACAAGCGGAATTAAGGGAGCCAATCAATTAATGGAACAAATTAAAAACGGATCAAGCCCATACCACTTTATCGAGGTTATGGGATGCCCCGGCGGCTGCATAACCGGAGGCGGACAGCCCAGATCAAGTGACCCGGATGTCAGACAAAAAAGGCTTGAGGGACTATATAAAGAAGATGAAGATAAAGATTTGAGAAAATCCCATGAAAACCCTTATATCAACTCTATTTACAAGGAATTTCTTAAATATCCGGGGAGTCATATATCCCATGAACTGCTGCATACACATTATGTAAAGCGCGGGGTGTTCAATCAACTTACCGAG
>DHNF01000155.1:504-1372 GCA_002409375.1 Ruminococcaceae bacterium UBA5423 | reverse complement strand
AAAACCCTTATATCAACTTACCGATGAAAGATTTTCTGAAGATGGAGGTAGGCAGATGGCAAAACGAAGCCAGAACACAGGTTGTGCCAAAGACAAGCAGCCTGCGCACCCGACCAAAAAGACAATACGCGAGGAACAGCAATCTGAAGATATATTAGTTTTAAAAGCTGAAATTGAAAAACTAAAAAATGAACTTGCCGATACTCTTGAAACGGTGGATATTTATAAGCAGGTTATTGCCGATCTTTCACGACGGCAAAAATAACAGGTTGATTTATCAAGGGGTTTGGTTTATTGCCAAAGCCCTTGTTTTATTATAAATTTACATGTTATAATAAAACTGATATCTAAAAAACAATCATGTACTTAGTATAAATCCACTCCATCTTCATACACGCCCATAATGCAAGCAATCTAATTTTGCTGGGAGTGATTGTATGGACAATATAAGGCTTTTGATTGCCGAAAATAGAAACGGCATATTAAAATCAATATCCAAAAGCTTTTTAACCGAAGGTTTTGCGGTCGACGTGGCCACTGACGGCATTATGACCATAAAGCTCTTTAGAAGAAATGACTACTCATTAATTGTTATTGATTCCAATCTCCCCGAGCTTGACGGCTATAATGTATGCTATCAGATAAGAAAAATCTCGGATGTGCCTGTTATTGTTATAGGAGATAAAACCGACGAAAATACCATACTTCAATTTTATAATATCGGCATCGACGATTATCTTTCAAAGCCTTTTTACTTATCTGAACTGATTGCAAAAATCAAGGTGATCTTGCGGCGCACTAAGGGATTGAAAAGTGCCACTCCCCGCGTAATTTGCTGTAACGAGATACATATTGACACGGTTTCGCA
>DHNF01000155.1:0-358 GCA_002409375.1 Ruminococcaceae bacterium UBA5423 | reverse complement strand
TATAGAAGATAGAGAAATTAGATTAACTCCCAAGGAATACGATTTACTACTCTTTCTTTCGCAAAACCCTAACAGGGCATTATCAAGAGAAGTGCTTTTGAATGAGGTGTGGGGGATTGATTTTGCCGGTTCCGACAGAACAGTCGACACTCACATCAAAACACTTCGTGAACGAATTAAACCGTATCACGGTTGCATAGCAACCGTTTGGGGCTATGGTTACAAATTAGAAATATAAACATCTTATTTTTCCCTTGATTTTATATGCCCATTATGCTATAATTCGTCACGCAACCACAGCAATGGGTGTATACAATTTCCGGGTGTGGCGCAGATTGGTAGCGCGCTTGAATGGGGT
>DHNF01000061.1:9989-10321 GCA_002409375.1 Ruminococcaceae bacterium UBA5423 | reverse complement strand
GTTATGGGAACTCACATGCTTCTTTCAAGCATCGGGACTTATCTTGAAAATACTGTACAAGATTGTAACGGCTATGCATTTATTATTGAAAAAAACACAAGTTCTCTCGTTGCGAATTCGACGAGGGAGGATAACTTCGCTGTTCTTTTGGACGGTACGTTTAAACGATACAATATTGCGGATATTGATAATTCAGATATTAAGAATGCATATAAGCATTATAACACAACTCATGACCTGAACTTTTTACATAAAGGCGACGAGAAGCTCTATGTCAATATGCGGGAAATTAATGCTAACGGTATTGATTGGATTGTAATATCTGCAGTTCC
>DHNF01000061.1:2735-9879 GCA_002409375.1 Ruminococcaceae bacterium UBA5423 | reverse complement strand
ATATCTGCAGTTCCCCAAGGGTTGCTTATGACTGATGTAGTAAACATTATTTTTTTGACTGTAATTCTTGTTGTGTTGGCTTTGGCAATATCAATTGTTATATACAATGTGGTTACCGGAAGACTAATGAAACCTCTTGAAAACCTGTTGCAGGTTTCTGCGTCATTATCCTCCGGAGACTTATCAAAGCGAGTTAAAGTTGCTCGGTATGATGAAATTGGCATTATATCAGAAAGCCTAAACAGGGTTGCAGATAAAATGCAGTATCTTATAAATAATCTTGAATCAAATGTTAAACAACGCACCGAGGAATTGCATACAGCAAACATGAAATTAGAAAAGAATAATAGTCAACTGCAGCTGATATTGGATTCTACTGCCGAGTCAATATACGGTGTAGATAGGAACGGAAAATGCACATTTTGTAATGTTAGCTGTATTCAATTGTTAGGGTATAACAATCAAGAAGAGCTGTTAGGGAAAAATATGCATCAACAGATTCACCACAGACGACGGGACGGGACAGCATATCCTATAGATGAATGTAAGATTTATAAAGCAATCAGTCAAGGTAAAGGCTTTGAAGATGATAATGAGGTGTTCTGGAAAGCTGATGGCACTTCTTTTGATGTGGTTTATCATTCATATCCTCAGATAATAAACGGCGAGGTTGTTGGTGCAGTTATAACTTTTATGGATATTACCGAACGAAGAAAAAGAGAGGCGGAAATTCAATATCTAAGCTGCCATGATACTCTGACAGGGCTTTATAACAGAAGATGTTTTGAGGATAATCGTATTGAATATGATACACCTGATAACTTGCCGTTATCTGTAATTTTTGCAGATATTAATGGATTAAAAATGACAAATGATATTTTCGGTCATACCGCAGGAGATGATTTGGTTAAAAAGTCTGCCGAAATACTACTGCAATCATGCAGAAAAAATGATGTAATTGCACGAGTTGGCGGTGATGAATTTATTATTCTTTTACCAAAAACAAACAAAGAAGATGCCGAAAAGATTTTAGCAAAAATTAAGACTGGATTTTTAAATGCTCGTGTTGCAGCTATAAAATGCAGTATTTCACTTGGTTACGATACAAAAACATCTATCGATCAGCCATTGGAAGAAATAATGACCAACGCGGAAAATGCAATGTACAAGGATAAGACCATGAATCGTAATTCAATAAATAAAGATATTATTGACACCATCATTGAGACATTGCATTCAAAGCACACTAAAGAGAGACAGCATTCATTAGCTGTAAGTGAATTGTGCGGCAAAGTCGGCTCGGCTTTAAACCTATCAGAACCGAAAATCAGTAAATTAAAGCGAGCAGCTTACTTACATGATATTGGGAAAATTACTCTTGATGAAAGTATTTTGGACAAAGAAACTTTGACAGAGGAAGAGCTTGAAAAAATGCGTCAACATTCAGTTGTTGGATATCGCATATTGAATCTTTTTGATGATACTTTGGATTTGGCTGAATATGTGTATAGTCATCACGAGAGATGGGATGGTAAGGGCTATCCAAGAGGGCTAAAAGGCGAACAGATTCCACTTATATCCAGGATCATTTTAATTGTAGAAACCTATGACCGTGTGCTGAACAATGATGAAATTGCCGTGTTAGAAAGAAAAAAGCAGGCAATTAATGTCATTAAAGACGGTGCAGGAAAACAATTTGACCCTGTAATAGCTGAGTTATTTATTCAGATTATGAATAATGGAAATACACTATAAAGCTTTAATAAAAAATCCTGTCGATTTCGGCAGGATTTTTTATCTTTAGATTTTTAGTTTTTAGTCGAATAAATAATGCTCGCATAATGAGAACACATTATCAGTTGCATTCTGCCTCAAGTGGGCCGGCAAGTTCCTTTAAATAAAACAGCTTTCCGGGCAAGGTTGGCATATAGGTGGAGGTAATGTGTATGTCAGGGCCATAATGAAGAGTGGTCAAAAAACTCATGCCTTGCCAACCCATGCCGCGTCCGAGAGCTCCATCAGCACCACCAATAATATAATCAGCCTGCAAAAACAAGCCCGGCCCAATTGTGTTGGCGGTGCAAGGTACAAGTGTGGTGCGGCTTTTAAAGCTGGTAATGGCATTTTGCTCTATGGTTAACGGGTGCAATTTTGCACCGATGCGGTAACATGCCAATTTCCACTCAGACTCGTTTGCATAATCCTCTGCAAAGTGCGGCTCCCAAAAAGCAATGTGACACATTCTCCCAATTCCAAACACAAGCACAAGCTTTGCGCCTTGTTTTTTTAACTCGGCAATTTTTTGAGGGTAGGTCGGAAGATTATCTCGTGTTGCAAAATTTCGTTGTTCGGGGGGCACTGTTAATTCTCCAAGTGGGTCGAAAAAAGCTTTTTTCATGCTATTTTCGAATGATGCGGGATTAGTATTTGGCAATGTGTTTCCCTGAGTGTCTGCCCATTCATCCATATTGAAGGTTGATACATGACTTAAAGATACATTCCACTCTTTAAGAAAGTATACTGCCCATTTGTACATGCCCATAGGACCAACAGGCAAAATAAGTGCGAGCTTTTGGCCAATGTCGTGAGATTTTTTGACCTCAAGTGCGATTTCATGCCCCATATATGTATCAAAATCATAAATGTTGTCGCATTCGACCGGCTTAAAATCACTATGCCAAAATGGTTCGCGTGTGACGCCCTTTTCGCAGCAGGCATCAATTCTTGCCATATCCCAGCCTTTGGGATAAAATCCTTCCAACAAAGAACCCTTAACGGTACTTAGAAAATCCAATGTAATTCCTCCCTTTTGTTAGTATTAATATAAATTTGCGGTATCGCTCTTACGGCAACAACCGCTTTGCAACAACTTTTGGCCATACATATGCTTGTGTAAATGCTTCGGCATATTGCGCCCCGCACTGCAGCCCGCGGAATTTTGCGCATGTGCGTACAAAATCAGCAAAATCAATATTATCGTGGTCGCGCATCCATTTAAGCTGGCTTTCGTGGCATTCAAGCATTTGTATTTTTGTTTCAAATGTATCGGTAATATCCACATATTCAGTTGGCTGAAAATTCATGCCTGCGAGGTTGTCCATATAATATAATGGTGTTAGATTTGCCGATTTTCCGCCGCCGTATTGTGGAACACTGGCAACAAATGTTGCATCGAATACCAGCTTTTGCACGGCGAGATGATCCGGCATGTAATCGGTTGGACTGTGTGTAATAATCAAATCTGGTTGCACACAGCGAATTATGTCTGCTATCATATCCCTTTGTTCAATGCTGCAGCCGTTTGATAACAAATCACCGATGTCAGTAGTTATCACTTCTATACCTGCGATTTCACCTGCTTTTTTTGCTTCGTTAATACGCATAACTCTTAGCTCGTCGGGTGGGATTATCACATGTCCCATATTTCCGTTTGCAACATGACAAACAGTAACCTTATCTCCGCGCTTGACACACTTTGCGAGTGTTCCAGCACAAGATACTTCAATATCGTCCGGATGACTTCCAATTGCTAATATATTCATTTTTCTGCGATCCTCTCAAGATAGTGTTTGCCTTTATATTACTATGGATATATGATAAAATAAATATACTTTAATTTTTAATAAGTACACTTTTATTCGCGTTTTTATTGGGGTGAAAAGATTATGGCATATGCAGATTACAATAAACACAAGCCGTTCAATGTTATAAATGTAACAAAGCTGGTTACAGTCCATTATTTCGAGTTTCACAAGGATTTCAAGAACGAGGGCGAAAAGCACGATTTTTGGGAGCTTGTTTATATTGATAAGGGTGAGGTAACTGTAACTGCCGGAAAAAAGGAGATAACCCTAAAGCAGGGGGATATAATTTTTCATAAACCTAATGAGTTTCATAATATCCGCGCTAACGGCATAATTGCGCCTAATGTGTTTATTATCAGTTTTAACTGCAGTTCTCCTGCCATTCGTCATTTTGAAAACAAATATATGAAACTGCCGGTAAAGCTAAAAACGCTTATATCATTCATTATTGATGAAAGCAGAAAAGCATTTGATCTTCCGCGCTTTGATCCTTATATGAAAGAGTTGAAGGTTAATCAAAATGCTCCAATTGGAGCGCAGCAAATGGTAAAGCTATATCTTGAACAGCTTTTAATCTTATTGATACGAAAGGATGAATCAAAACACCGTTCAGTTATTCTTCCGAAAGAAGTTTATAATAACCCTGTGGTTGTTGAAATGATTGAATTTTTAGAAAAGAACATATACGGCACTGTTTGTATTGATGATATTTGCGAACACACAAATTACGGGAAGACATATATTTATGAGACATTTAAAAGAAACACGGGATACTCACCAATTCAGTATTATAATATTTTAAAAATTACCGAGGCTAAAAAGCTTATTAGGGAGGGGCTGCAGTTTTCCGATATATCAAATGTTTTGTGCTTTGACAATCCGCATTATTTTACAAGAATTTTTAAAAGGATTACCTCAATGACGCCAAAGGAATATCGCAACTCTGTTAAAATAGATTGAAGTTAGTGTAACTGAAGGGCATCGCGCTTTATTTTGTATTCACCTATTCTACAATTATTTTTAAAACATAAATATTGATTTGTAGGGGTGATTGGCGGTGATGTTTATTGTTTTTAACAGGAAAAAGCTAATATTCGTTTTATTGCCTGCTGTGTTAATATTGTTGTCAATTATACTATTTTGCATGCTAAATCAAGCGTTGTCCGACAAACTTAAATTTACATCTGAGAACAATTCCGGATACTTGGTTATGATATATATTGAGGAGAAGAAACTATATCTTTTTAAACACAATAAATGTGTTAAAGAATATCCAATAGCCTCAGGCAAGCGAGAAAGTCCGTCTCCGATAGGGGTTTGGGAAATTGTTGAGAAAAAAGATTGGGGAGAGGGATTTGGCGGATATTGGCTGGGACTTAATGTCTTGTGGGGAAAATACGGTATTCACGGCACAACGCGAGAAAATTCAATTGGCCATGCTGCAAGTCATGGATGTATACGAATGTTAAACAGGGATATTAAAGAGCTTTATAATATTGTTTGTATTGGTACACCGGTTGTTATCAGGGATGGTGATTATGGCCCTTTTGGTACCGGCTTTAGACGGCTTATACCAGGGGATAGGGGCGCTGATGTTCTGGCAGTTCAGCAAAGACTTAAAGCGCTTGGTTATTACAAGGGAAAAGAGAGCGGAATTTACGAAGATGATTTAAAACGGGCTTTGTACAGTTTTCAAAAAGACAATAACCTTAAAGTGAAATATACGATTACATATGAGGATTATATTGCGATGGGGTTTGATGAATTTGAATAGAATGGGGGAGGAGCAGCAAATATAATTTCTCCTGTTGCGTAAACGGGTGTTTTATTATATAATGCTGTCATAATTCAAAACCAAAGCCAAAAATAATGATGGGTTATTTGGCACATGCGTTAAGGAGCTTTTATGGAAATCCTTATCAGAATATTTATTTTACATATTAAAATCATATACTTCATTTTTAAGCTTCTGCCTGTGGATAGCCACAAGGTTGTTTTTTTGAGCAGAAATTTTGATGCGCCGCCTCTTGATTTTCGGCTGATCGAAAAGGAGCTTGTAAAAAACTCTGCCGGCTACAAAACTGTGTTTTTAACAAGAAGAATACGCGGTGGAATACCGAACATGGTTGGATATTATTTTCATACTATTCGGCAGCTTTTTCATATTGCCACAACCAATGTGTGTGTTATAGATTCTTACATAATTCCAATCAGTGTTTTAAATCACCGTAAGGAATTGCGTGTTATACAAATTTGGCACTCGATGGGTGCAATAAAGAAGTTTGGATATCAGACGCTTGGTACAAGATACGGCAGAGATACAAGGTTATCGGCGTTGCTGCATATGCATGAAAAATATGATGTGATAGTTTCGGGTTCTTATGATATGATTCCATATTACTGTGAAGCGTTCAATACACATCGCGAACATTTTCTGCCTGTTGGCTTGCCCAGAATTGATTATATTGTTGGCAGCAAAGATGATATCCAAAGGCGCATATACAGCAAATACCCTGAGTTAGAGCAAAAACCAGTTATATTATATGTTCCTACATTCAGGCCGGAGATTGATGACGGTATTGACAAATTTATCGAGAGTGTTGATTTTGATAAGCATACACTGATTATTAAAAAGCACCCAAACGATCAAAGGGAGTTTAAAGATAATCGTGTTACCAATATACAAGGCTTTTCGGCGCTTGAATTGCTAACCGTAGCAGATTATATTATTACTGATTATTCTGCAATTTCTATTGAAGCATCTGCACTGTTAAAATGCGTTTATTTTTATGTCTATGATTATGACAAATATGTTGAATCAAACGGTCTTAACATTGATTTATACAACGAAATGCCCGGGTGCGTTTTTAAAAGCGCGGACAAGCTGATGGAAAAAATCAACCATGGCAGCTATGACATTAAAAGTATTCGTGATTTTAAAGACAAATATGTTGTTAACAACGGTTATTCAGCACAGATTATAAGCGCTGTGATTGACGAATGTGCAAATCGTGTTTGGGCAGGTAATATAGAACAATTGAGGCGTAAGTATGATAAAGTTCCTGAAACAGTTGACTAAGAAAAATGTCGGGCTACGAAAGCTTGCTCGTTTTCTGATTTATTGTATCAGAAGTGTTAGATATTTTGTGTATTATTTAAGCGGCAAAACGCAACCCAACTTAGTTTTGTTCGAGTCTTATATGGGCAGAGCATATGCATGCAGCCCGAAAGCGTTATATGAAGCAATGTTGCGGGATAATGCCTACAGTTCATATAAGTTTATCTGGGCATTTAGGGATTGTAAAAAATATAATTTTTTGAAGAAAAATCCTAATACCAAAGTTATTAAATATTTGTCTGCAGATTATTTAAAAGCATATTCAAAAGCTAAATACTGGATTAGCAATTCGCGCATTCCCGAATATATTCGCAAAAGGCAGGATCAAATATATGTTCAGACGTGGCATGGCACCCCTTTGAAAAGGCTTGGATATGATTTGGAGCTTGACGGCGGCAACGCAATGAACACCCTTGACGAACTACAAAAAAAGTATTTTTAT
>DHNF01000061.1:0-2570 GCA_002409375.1 Ruminococcaceae bacterium UBA5423 | reverse complement strand
GCCCGCCGTTACTCATATATGCTCTCACCCTCTGGGTTTTGCAGTGAAAAGTTTACTTCTGCGTTTAATCTGAAAAATATTCACGATAACGATATTGTTCTGGAAATGGGTTATCCTCGCAATGATTTTTTGTTTCGATACAGTGAAGAGGACTTAAAGCGCGTTAAAAATGCCCTTGGCTTGCCACCAAAAAAGAAAGTTATTCTTTACGCACCGACGTGGCGGGACAACCAGCATGAAACAGCCGTGGGTTACACCTATGAATTAAAGACCGACTTTGAACTTTTGCGTCGGGAGCTGGATTCTGAATATGTAATTTTGTTCCGTGCACATTATTTTATTGCCAATAGCTTTAATTTTGAATTATTTAATGGGTTTGTGTATAATGTATCTGATTATGATGATATAAATGAATTGTATATCATAAGTGATATTTTGGTTACCGACTATTCAAGTGTATTTTTTGATTACGCTAATCTCAAGCGGCCAATGATTTTTTACATGTATGACTTGGAAGATTACAAAAATCATTTAAGGGATTTTTATATTGATATAAAAACACTGCCCGGCGAAATTGTAAAAACTGAGCATCGGCTAATAGACGCTATACGCGGGGTTGACAGCAATTTTAAATATGACGATAAATTTAAAGAATTTAACCGGAAATACAATTATTTGGACGGTCCGGATGTTAGCGAAAGGGTGTTAAAGAAGATTGTAACTAACAAGGCTGATTATTAAAAAAGGGGACAAGCAACATGAAAAGGGTATTGACATATGGCACATTTGACATGATACACGAGGGCCATATAAATTTGCTCAGACGGGCAAAAGCGCTTGGAGACTATCTTATTGTAGGGTTGTCCACAGACGAGTTTAATGCTATTAAAGATAAAAAGGCCTATTTCCCGTATGAAAAACGCAAGCTTATTCTCGAATCGATACGGTATGTCGATTTAGTTATTCCCGAAAAAACATGGGAACAGAAATTAGAAGATGTAAAAAATTATTGTATTGATATCGTGGTTATGGGCAGCGATTGGGAGGGCAGCGACAAGTTTGAGTACTTAAGTGAACATGTAGAGCTTGTTTTTTTGCCGAGGACAAAAGGTATTTCATCAACAAAAATTAAACGAAGCTGCGGCGAGCTGTTGCGTGCAGCCGGAAAGTGACGGACTGATAGTAAATGCAACGATTTTTTAAAGACTTAAAGCGATATTACAGGTATATACTGTATGCTTCTAAGAGCGAACTTAAATCAGAAGTTTCATATTCATATCTAAACTGGATTTGGTGGGTTTTAGAGCCGGTGCTGTTTATGCTTATATATGTTTTTGTCGTTCGTATTGTTTTTAGAACGAACGAAAAGTATTTTCCGGTTTTTGTGCTTATCGGCCAAATGGTATGGATGTATTTTAATAGAACAGTTAAAAGAAGTGTAAAAATAGTTAAAAGCTACCGAAGTGTTATCACAAAGATATATGTGCCCAAATTTGTTTTTACCTTAATTAATATGCTCGTCAACTCGTTTAAGATGGCCATATCATTCATGATTATCATTGTGATGATGCTTGTCTCTCGTGTGCCTTTAACATGGAATGTATTATATTTCTTGCCGATAGTGATTGTTCTTAATTTTGTTATATTTGGTATATGCATGATACTTATGCATTATGGTGTGTATATAGGGGATTTAAACAATCTAATAAATGTGCTGCTTAGGTTTATATTTTACCTTTCCGGTATATTTTACTCGGTTAAAAATCGCGTGCCCGCACCTTATAATAAGTTTGTCTTAAAGCTAAACCCTATTGCTTTTTCGATAAATCAAATTCGCGAAGTGTTAATTTACGGCAAAAAGGCTGATTTGCGATTTTTGGCGATATGGTTTGTAGTTGGACTTTTGCTATCAATTGTTGGCATATGGAAAGTTTATAAGAACGAAAACAGCTATGCGAAGGTGATATAGTGTCGAACATTGCGTTAACCGTTAAGGACTTGCATATACGTTATCACGCTCTAAAACCGGTGTCGATTAAAAACACCATAATTAAACCACAAAGAATCAAGAAGGACTTCTTTCACGCCATCAAAGGCGTTTCATTAGAGGTGCCAAAGGGTCAAATTGTTGGCATTGTCGGCAAGAACGGCAGTGGTAAATCCACATTGCTAAGGGCTATTGCCGGTGTTTTTTCACCGGACGAGGGAAGTATTGATTTGTACGGTAATTCGGTGTCTTTGTTGTCAATCGGCGTGGGCTTTCAGAGCATGTTAACAGGGTATCAAAATATTTTTCTTTCAGGGTTGCTTTTAGGATTTACCGAAGAGCAGATTCGCAGCAAGCTCAAAGAAATCATTGAGTTTTCAGAGTTAGGTCGTTTTATTTACAAGCCGGTAAAGACATATTCAAGCGGTATGTATTCCAAATTGGCTTTTTCAATTACTGCAATTCTGGAAACTGATGTTTTGCTTATTGACGAAGTGTTGAGCGTGGGTGATGCGGCATTTAAACAAAAGAGCTATAGCCGCATGAAGACATTGATTGAGGACGAGAACAGAACGGTTGTTAT
>DHNF01000115.1:9556-14741 GCA_002409375.1 Ruminococcaceae bacterium UBA5423 | reverse complement strand
ACCGTTGCCAGCGCCTGACTTCCAATTCAGTTTCCTCGTCACCCATACCAAAAATATTAATTGGACTTAAGCGCGAGTGCGCAACACGCTCAAGCGCACGGCGAATTTCTGGCTGAAAAACAATCACCAATACAATAAGACTTTGATTAAACACCGCTTTAAGCAAAAAGTACATGGTTTGGAGTTCTAAAAGCCATGCAGATAGAAAGGCCAAACCAAAAATCAAAATGCCCTTTAAAAGCTGCTCTGCGCGTGAATCCCGCACAAGCTTAATTATGTTGAAAATTACAAATGCTACAAGAGCGATATCAAGCGTATCTCTAAACCAGTTGATTGAACGAAGAAACGCCAGTACACTATTCCATATGGTAGCTAACCATTCTGTCACAAATATTCATCCCCTCGTTCACATCCGTAATTTTTTCTTACAATCTTTCATTCTTATTTTATCATAATATATGATTATTGCAATCCCCTAAAACCGTTAGAGTGAATACTATTCGCAATTAGTTTCTTCCCGTATGCAATCGCACAAATACTGTGCATCTTTCATAGTGGTAAACACATTTGGTGCTATTCTCACCGCTCCGGTATTGAGAGTATTAAAGTGCTTGTGTGCGCTTGGGGCACAATGCAGGCCCGCTCGCACCGCAATCCCTCGGCGGTTTAATGCTTCGGCAGCGTCTTCGCTTTGGCGGTTTCTAATATTAAAGGCTATCACAGGGGAATACCGGTCTATATCAGGGCATTCTGTATAAAGTATAACGTCTTTCATGGTTTCAAGTCTATGGTATATATATTTTATGATTCTCGTTTCATGTTCTAAAATGTTTTGTATGCCGCGTTTTTTCACAAATTCAAAACCGGCGCACAATCCACAAATGCCCGCTGTATTAGGTGTGCCGCTTTCAAATCTGTCCGGGAGCTCGACTGGCTGTGCCAGATCTGCCGAAAGGCTGCCCGTTCCGCCTTCAAATAACGGCGGCAAATATTGTTTGCAATTGCACAAAAGCATGCCGATTCCCATGGGGCCGTAAAGTCCTTTGTGGCCCGGAACGCAAAGAAAATCAATGCCGTCGGCCTGCATGTCAATTGGAAGTAAGCCGGCACTTTGCGCCCCGTCCACAACAAACAGAACGCCATATTGACGCGCCAGTCTGCCAAGCTCTGGTATAGGTAGCCTAACTCCGAACACATTTGATGAATGCAGGCATACAATAGCCTTGGTATCCGAGCGTATCAGGCGGTGAAAGGACTCTAAAGTTTTTTCCGTGTTACCTGGGGTAACACGGGCTATATCATATACAGGCTTGCACAAAGACAGTGCATGCAGCGGACGCATAACCGCATTGTGCTCCAAGTCGGATACAATTACACGCCCCCCATTCTTTAGCAATCCTTTAAGCACGATGTTCAAAGCCATTGTACAGCTTTGGACAAAAACCACATTTGCGGGATTGTCAAGATTAAAAAATTCGGCCGCCTGTTGACGGCAGCGAAATATCTGCTGCGACGATGCCATCCCCATCGAATAACCGCTTCGTCCCGGGTTCGCCCCATATTCGGTCAATGCACGGCACACGGCCCTGATTACCGATAAAGGTTTTGGCCATGTTGTGGCGGCATTGTCAAAATATATACATTGATTAATTTTTTGCTTTGTCATGGCGTATCATCCGCATATTTCTGGCCTCGGATGCGTATGCCGATTGAACGAAGCAGTCTTTCCGCCTTTTCAAAATCAGATGTAACTATGATGCAGTAACCGCATCCGTTATTAATGCATTCGTCATGTGAGCGGTTTATAAAAGCCCGTATATTGTTTTGTTCAAGTATTGATTTGCCTCGCATAGCATTGGTAATCGAACTAACATAAAAGCATAAACCCAATATAATCACCCCATTGAATGGACTTCCATATACCAATATATGCTTGCAAACCGGTAAAGGTCAAAAAGTATCCACAAGGCTGATTTATTTGATTACACCCGGAGACGGCGCTCCCTACAAATGCATTGCTGCGGCGCATTGCACTATGATATTCAATTGTGCAATAACGAATTGCGGGCGCACACATAGGTGCGCCCCCTGTTTTTCAATTATTTTGCAGACATCAAAATAGACACCTTGAAACCGTAGGGAACGCTGTCCTCAGCGTTCCGGTTGTTTCTGCAAGGTGCATTTTCGGGTGCACACATAGGTGCACTCCTACACGATTTATATGAAATATTTAAAGCGGAGCGCCGGGGACGGCGCTCCCTACAAATGCATTGCTGCGGCGCATTGCGCGGTTTATATTTCTTCCAAAAGACAAACGGCGTGTGCGGCAATTCCGTCGCCCGAACCGGTAAATCCAAGCCCTTCCTCGGTGGTGGCTTTAACACTTACTTTTGAAATATCCACACTCAAGGCCGAAGCTAAACGATGGCGCATTTCCGGGATATGAGCACTTAGTTTTGGTGCCTGCGCTATTATCGTTGCATCAACATTAGAGATGCGAAATCCATATGAATAAACCCTTTGTGCTGCACTTTCAAGCAAAATAGTACTGTCCGCTCCACGAAACCGGTCGTCAGTGTCGGGAAACAATTTCCCAATATCCCCAAGCGCGGCGGCACCCAGCAACGAATCTGTTATCGCATGTGCCAGAACATCGCCGTCAGAGTGCCCAAGCAAGCCCTTTTCAAAAGGAATATCAACTCCCCCGATAATAAGCTGCCGCCCGACAACAAGCCGATGTACGTCATATCCGTGCCCTATGCGCATGATGTCAACCCCTAATATTTTTGGCTTCGATAATACCTTTTACATATGCAATATCGTCGGGTGTGGTAATCTTAATATTATCATAATCAGATTTTACCAAAGATATCTTATGACCTGTGTTTTCTACAAGCTGGCAATCATCTGTAAAGTCATAATTCTTTGAAGATGCCGTTTCTATGGCATGTAAAAACAATCGTGTTTCAAAAACCTGAGGAGTTTGCACGAACCACAGCCGACTGCGTTCGGGTGTGTGCATGATAAAGCCGTCGTCATCCGCTATTTTGACGGTATCTTTAACCGGGACTGCTGCGGCGGCGGCACCAAAATGCCATGCAGCCTCTACAACCTCGTCGATTTTTTGCGGCCTAATCAACGGTCGGGCGCCGTCATGTACAGCGATATAAGGCGATGCACTTATTATTTCAACGCCCTTAATCACAGATTGCTGTCGCGTTTGTCCGCCCTCTGCTATGGCAGTGACTTTTTTAAAACCATATTGTTTGCAAACACCGCAAAAGGTCTGTAAGTCCTGACGCCTTGCCACAAGTACAATTTCCTTAATATGTTTGGCTTGTTCAAATGCTCTTATGGTATGTGCTATCACCGGCATACCATCAATTTCATACAACTGCTTTGGTATGCCGTTCATTCGTGCAAAACTACCGGCGGCAACCAAAACAGCCGCCGCCCGCTTGTCACCTTTATGTGATTTTGGTACATCGAATAATCGGATATGCTCCATTAAGCATCACCGTTCCCGTTATATCGAAATTTCGTGAGCCATATTGTAAAGTTCAAAATCAAAGGGTTTTTTCATATCAAGAGCAATCTCGATATCAAAATCAAGAATCTTATCGTTTTGGAATGATACAACACGATTGCTCTTACCCTCAAGCAGCAGTTCTACCGCATGATGACCCATTTCACTTGCAAGTACACGGTCTCGAACAGTCGGGGAACCCCCGCGCTGCACATGGCCAAGTATTGTTGCTCGGCTCTCAATGCCGGTGTGTTTCTCAATTTCTTCAGAAAGCTCCATCACACCGCCGACTCCCTCGGCAACCACGACAATAAAATGCTTTTTGCCAGTAAACGAGGTGGCGTTCATACGTTTTAAAATGTCACGTTCAAAATCATACGGCATTTCGGGTACTAAAACTGATGTAGCACCAACAGCAATACCCACATTTAGCGCCAAGTAGCCGGCGTTGCGCCCCATTACCTCAACAACACTGCACCTGTCATGGGACTGAGCTGTATCACGCAGCTTGTCCACCATATCCATACAGGTATTCATTGCGGTGTCAAAGCCTATTGTATAATCACAGCAAGAAATGTCATTATCTATTGTACCGGGAATGCCGATGCATGGCATGCCTCGCTTGGTTAAATCACGCGCTCCGCGAAACGATCCGTCACCGCCGATTACAACAATTCCCTCAATGCCGTTGTCACGGCATACTTCTACGGCTTTCTGCACACCCTGCTCAGTATTAAATTCGGGGCAACGGGCAGTATACAGCATTGTACCGCCGCGGTGAATAATATCCGAAACACTGCGCAGATTCATCGGGAATATATCAGCGTTGATCAGACCGTTATACCCACGGTAGACTCCGAATACATCAACCCCCCTGTTTAATGCGGTACGCGTAACTGAGCGTATCGCAGCATTCATTCCCGGTGCGTCGCCGCCACTCGTCAATACTGCAATTTTTTTAACAGACACTGGTATCCTCTCCTTAACAACTGCATGCCAAATCTCTATTATAATACCAAAAAAAGGCGTCTTAATACGGTTGGCTCAATGCGGATTTTTAAGTATTTCTATAATTATACACTACTGGCTTAGAAGCGCAAGGGATGTTAGCTGGACATTTGATACTTCTACATGGACAATAGGTGTATCAGTCGATTAAAATAACATTATCACGGCCTAACAGTCGTTTCAGTTCCTCAAGCATAATATCGTTTGGCGAGACATACATGCTTTTTGGGGCGCGCATCAGCTTTTTATTATCATCAAACCGTATATACAAAGGAACCGAGCCTTCAAAAACGGCAGTAATCATGCTTGCACGGCGATAGTCCTCACTCTGTTCTGAGCAAATGCGCAGATAAAGACCCGGCGGCGCACTCTTTTTATGCTTATGGGGGCTTAATCCGTCAGCCTTATCAGCACGGGGAGCATATTCAACATAGTCGGCAATTATCTTAGGTGACTCGTCCTCCCTTGCATTTATGCGCCCGCGCACCAATATAATTTCTCCCGGCTTTATCAGCGAAAAATATTTTGACAACACGCTTGGGAACACCAAAAGTTCGATAGAACCGTATAAATCCTCAAACGTCACATAAGCCATGACCGAATTACTGCACGTGGTTTTTTGACTGACGTCAGCAACCATTCCAAGTAATG
>DHNF01000115.1:7140-9426 GCA_002409375.1 Ruminococcaceae bacterium UBA5423 | reverse complement strand
TCAGCAACCATTCCAAGTAATGTCACCTGGTCTTTATCCTTATAATCTCCGGTTCCATCCTCAAATGCAGTCAAAATTGCGTCTGTACGGTTAACCTGAAAGCCCTTAAAAATTTTTGCGTAAGGCGTTAGCGGGTGGCCGGTAATATATAAGCCGGTTACCTCTTTTTCCATGGCTAACAGTTCATTATATGAGTATTCTTGTAAATCGGGCAAAGCATAATCATCATATCCTGAAATATCTACACAGTCAAACAAACCAATTTGTCCAGATAAATTGCGCTTATTCTGCTTATCCAGTTGAATAAGAATGCTTTCCGAAGCCTCAAGCATCTGACGCCGGTTTGCGTCCAACCCATCCAATGCACCGCATTTTATAAGGCTTTCAAGGGCCCTAATATTAAACTCCCGTTTCATAGACATTCGTTTGCAAAAATCGTAGAAATTTGAAAATTCGCCATCCTGATCCCTTTCGCGCATAAGCTCGGCAATCAGACCTCTACCCAGGTTTTTGACAGCAAGCAGTCCAAACCGTATCCCGCTGTCGTTCACAGTAAAGCCCGCATCGCTGAAATTTACCGACGGTGGCAGCACTTTAATGTTGAGTCTCTCACATTCGGCAATATATGCGGCCACTTTTGAGCTGCCGTCAAATACACTTGTCAGCAGCGCGGCAAAATACTCCTGGGGATAGTGGCATTTGAGGTAGGCGGTTTGATATGCCACAAGTGCATATGCAGCGGCGTGGGCCTTGTTAAAGGCATAAGATGCAAATGAAGTCATTTCATTAAATATTTTTTCAGCGACATTCGGGGCAACCCCTCGGCGCTTGCAGCCTTCGACCTCAATTTCTCCATCAGCACTGACAAGTCCCTCTATAAATATGCGACGCTCACGCTCCATTACATCGTGCTTCTTTTTTGACATTGCACGACGTACAATATCTGCCCGCCCTAAAGAATAACCACCTAATTCTCTGAAAATTTGCATCACTTGTTCCTGGTAGACGATGCAGCCGTTTGTAACCTCAAGTATGGGTATAAGCAGAGGATGCGCATAGCGTATCTGATCAGGGTGATGGCGGTTGTTGATATATTTCGGAATTGAATCCATCGGACCGGGCCGATAAAGCGAAATAACAGCAATCAAATCTTCAAAGCATTCGGGACGAAGTCCTGACAACACACGCTTCATTCCTGCCGATTCAAATTGAAATACACCTTCTGTGTTGCCCTGCGACAGCATCGAGAACACCTCGGCGTCATCCATCGGCAAAGAATGAATATCAAAGTCAGGTAAGTGGCGTCGTATCATATGCTGGGCGTGATCTATAACAGTTAGGTTTCTAAGACCAAGAAAGTCCATTTTCAAAAGGCCGAGTTCCTCAAGTATGTTCATCGGATACTGAGTTGCTATAAGCTCACCGTTAAGGCAGAGCGGCACATAATCGCTTACGGGTCTGTCTGTTATTACTACGCCGGCGGCATGGGTCGAGGCGTGGCGCGGCATGCCTTCCACCCTTTTTGCCATATTCAAAAGCTTATTAACCTGTTCATCGCTTTGAGCAAGCTGTGAAAGCTGCGGCGATTGGTTGACCGCTTTTTTGATGGTCATACCAAGCTCCCACGGAATAAGCTTTGCCGTCCTGTCAGCCAAAGCATATGGCAACCCCATTGCCCGTGCCACGTCACGGATAGCCGCGCGTGCCGCCATTGTTCCGAATGTAATAATCTGTGCCACATGGTCCGAACCATATTTGTCAATCACATAGTCAATTACAAGTTGACGCTTTTCATTGCAAAAATCAATATCAAAATCGGGCATACTGACACGTTCGGGATTTAAAAACCTTTCAAACAGCAGATTATATTTTATGGGATCTATTCCTGTTATACCTATGCAATATGCACACAGGCTTGCCGCGCCCGAACCCCTACCGGGACCTACCGGAATACCGTTCTTTTTTGCATAGCTTATAAAATCATATACAATCAAATAATAATCCACATATCCCATGCGCTCAATAGTCGACATCTCGTATTCCAGTCTCTTGACAATATCATTGTCGGGATGCTCACCGTACCGTTTGGTTAGCCCCTCATAGCACAGCTTTCTGAAAAAAACCGTGCTGTCACCTCCGGGTGCTTCAAAGCGCGGAAGCTTTATGTTTCCAAACTCAAACTCAACATTGCACTGCTCGGCAATTTTTATCGTATTGTCAAACGCCTCTGGAATATCGGGAAACAACGCGCGCATTTCATTTTCGGATTTGAGATAAAACTCATCT
>DHNF01000115.1:277-6954 GCA_002409375.1 Ruminococcaceae bacterium UBA5423 | reverse complement strand
TTTTCTATTGTGGTGTTTGTCTGAATGCATAAAAGAATGCGCTGCATAAGCGCATCATCGCGTGATAGGTAATGCACGTCGTTGGTGCAAACCAAAGGTATGTCTGTTTCTCGTGCCAGCCGTATAAGCTGTGGGTTTAATATTCGCTGTTCGTCAATACCATGATCCTGTATTTCAATATAAAAATCCTTTCCGAACAGATCTTTATACCAAAGCGCTGTTTCTTTTGCGGCGTTATAATCACTGCGCATTAGCGCGCGCGGGATTTCCCCCGCAAGACAGGCAGATAGCGCAATAAGACCGTCATGGTATTTTGAAATAAGCTCACGGTCAATCCGCGGGCGACTATAAAACCCCTCAATAAAAGCTGACGACACGAGTTTTATTAAATTTTCGTAACCCGTTTGGTTTTTACACAGCAACACAAGATGTGCATGTTCGCTGTCTAATTCATGCATTTTATCAAATCGCAAGCGCGCTGCTACATACACCTCACAGCCAATAATCGGCTTTATACCGGCTTTCTTAGCCTGCTTATAAAAATCGATTACACCGTACATCACACCGTGGTCGGTTATAGACACTGCTGTTTGCCCAAGTTCACGAGCACGCGCAACAAGCTCGTTAATACGGCATGCACCGTCAAGCAAGCTGTATTCGCTGTGCACATGTAAATGAACGAAGCCGGACATTAATAAAACTTCCTTTTCTTATGTTAAAATATTACTTCAAATCTATTTTTGCCAATTCTATTATACGGCGCATACGGTGACTGACACCTGAACGGCTGAGCGGTTTTTTGAGATTTTCACCAAGCTCTCTCAAAGACATATCAGGATTGTCAAGCCGCAGTAAAGCCAGTTCTTTAAGCTCGTCCGGCAAGCTATTAAAGCCTTGCTGTCGTTCTATTTTGCGTATAGCTGCAATCTGCCCTACCGATGCCGTTGCGGTTTTGCCGATATTGGCACTTTCACAGTTGGTGATTCGATTTGCTTTGTTTCTGATATCCTTAATCATCTTAATGCGCATAAGCTCCAACGTAGCGTTGTTTGCGCCCATTAATGTAAGACAGTCCTCAATCTGCTCGCTCTCTTTCAGATAAATAATATTGTTTCCTTTTCTCCTCACCAGACGCGCTTTAAATCCCAACTCGCCCATTAGTGTTATCATATCAAGGCTAAGGCGGTGAAAAGGTGTGCTCAATTCAAGGTGATAATCAACGTTGGGGTCAGTTGCGGCGCCTGACGATAAAAATGCACCGCGCAAATATGCAGCAGCACAGTCGTCACATTCAAAATTGGCTCGGTTAATCCGTATCGATATGTCGTTTTGAGCATGTCCAAAACGCTCAATAACACGAATTCGGTCAAGTTCTGACGGCATTTTGATCGTAAGTATGCCGCTGGCGCTTGCCGACTCTGTGATTGACCCAGGCTCAAGTCCGCATACAGTTATTGTAAAGGAGCGATATACGGCGGCAACAGCCTTGTTTTCGGTTTTGAGGAATATGGAAGAAGCCGAAAATGAATTGCCGAATTCTAAAAGCCCATATGCCTGTGCGACAGCGCAACAGGATTGCTTGGGCACCTGTGCAGCAAGCTCATTTTTTGCATCTGATGAAAACGACATATCGCATCCCTCCCTAACGGTATGTCAATTGAACTCATAAGCTTATTACAGCTTGCCTATATCACGATGGTTGGCGGTAACTCGATAGCCCTGACCCGCTATGTGCTGACATAGCGCCTCTGCAAGCGCCACTGAACGGTGTTTGCCTCCCGTGCAGCCTATTGATATTATAAGCTGGCTCTTGCCCTCGTTTTGGTACAACGGAAGAAGATAGTCAATCAACTGATAAAGCCGTTCTTTGAAACCAGCAACCTCATTATTATTCATAACAAAATCACGAACATCTTTGTCCAGCCCCGTTTTGTTTTTAAGCTCGGGTTCATAGAACGGGTTAGGAAAACAGCGCACATCAAATACTAAATCCGCCTCGGATGGATAACCGTATTTAAACCCGAATGAAAGGCACTGAACCATCATCGCCTGCATGCCACCGAAAAACAAGCCGTTGACACGCTCTTTTAGCTGTGCGGGTGTCATATGTGTGGTATCGATAAGATAATCTGCCCTGTCAAACAAGGTTTTTAGCAGTTCCCTTTCAGCAGCGATTGCGTCTAAGACGTTGGTATACCCTGCCGACACCAAAGGGTGTTGCCGCCTTGTTTCTTTATATCGTCGTGCAAGAACTTGGTTGTCACAGTCAAGGAACAGGATTTTATAGTCGCTGCCCATTTTGCGTATTGACAAAAGAGCATCATACAAATCGCCAAACATCTGGCCGCCTCGCACATCAACTACCATCGCAACGCGCGAAAGGTTTTCCTCCGATTGTATGCAAAGCTCGGCAAATTTGGGCAACAGTTTTGGTGGCATATTATCGACACAATAATAGCCAATATCCTCGAGAAATGTCACAACACGGGATTTTCCCGCACCTGAAAGTCCTGTCACAATAATAAATTCCACCGTTTTACCTACTTCCTGAATTTTACGCAGTATTACTTTCTGCCTACAAAGCGCACTTCGGGTTCAAGCATAACTCCGTTGTCGTGCAGTACGCGTTTTGTAACGATCTTGGCAAGGCGAATTACATCATCACAGGTAGCCCCGCCGCGGTTTATAATAAAACCTGCGTGTTTGTCACTAACCTGCGCCCCACCGACGCTGAAGCCTTTAAGTCCACTGCCTTCAATAAGCGCCCCGGCATAAAAGCCCTTCGGGCGTTTAAAAAAACTGCCTGCGCTTGGATATTCAAGCGGTTGTTTTTCGCGACGACGGCTCATAAAATCTTCCATGCGCTCTGCTATGTTTACAGGCGAATCGGAGGTTAGATGAAAGGCGGCAGCCATAACAAGTGCACCGTTTTCCATAAAAACGCTGTGACGATATCCGAATTTCAGCTCGTGTGAGTTAATCCTGTGTATTTGTCCGTCTAAAAAAAGCGCGTCAACCCATTTGACGATATCAGAAAACTGCCCGCCATACGCACCCGCATTCATATATACAGCGCCCCCGACAGAACCGGGAATACCATATGCAAATTCTAAACCTGACAACTCAGCATCCTTTGCAAATATACAAAGCTTTTTTAACGGAACACCGGCCGAACAGACTATAAGTCCGTTTTCAATCACCGGCTCGCCATATTTTGAGTCCAATCGTAATACAACGCTATCTACACCTTTATCGGACACCAGCATATTTGATCCGTTGCCCATATATGTTAGCGGGACTCCATTTCTTTCACAAATTTGCATAACCGAAATAATATCTTTAAAATCGCGTGCGGTTACAAGCATATCTGCAGGGCCGCCGATACGAAAAGAGGTTATGTGCGACATTGGAAAATCAGCCTCGACTTTGCAACCCAGCTTGTTAATAGAGCTTGCCAAGTTATCATACCGCATAATACCCCTCCAAAAAATTAACCGTGCAGCACTCAAATAATTTTATACTATATATATTATACCATCACAAGGTCAGCAATAGAATTGTTTTAAAAATTGATACCTCTGTTTTTAAAAAACAAAGTCAATATTTCTTTATTACTATTAATAATTAGATTGCAAGGAAAATCAATATCGTTAAGAATTTGCTTCCAACGTTCAAACTTGCCTACTGCGTCATGGTAATGTGAATCGGAATTAACAGCAACAAAAACACCTAAATCCTTGCAAAGCTTTGCTATACTAATGCAATTGTCAATAGATTGAGGTCTGGCAACAAAACTATGCTCGTTTAGCTCCACCGCCTTACCGTTTTGCTTAACTGCTTTAAGCACCGTTTCATAATCATATGCAAACGCCGGCTCACCCGAATGACCTAAAATATCGACATGGGGATTGTTGACAACGCTAAGCCACGCGTTTGTGCATTGTTCAACCGAACCTTTGGGCATAAGCCCGCCGTGCATTGAGGCAATAACAAGTTCAAGTCTTTTTAATATACCGTTGTCCATGTCCAGACGCCCGTCAAAATCGACAACATTGGCTTCCACACCTTGAAACACCCTTACCCCTTCAATCTTATCGGGCAGGTCTTTTAAGTTGCCAAAATGCCAAGAGTGCGGCGCACCGGGCATTGCTACGCCGTGGTCGGTACAGCCAATGGCAACAAGGCCACGCTCGGATGCCGCTTTTGCAAGCTCGGTGATTGTACTGTATGCATGTGAGCTTGCAAGTGTATGACAGTGCAAGTCGGCAACAACATCAAATTCGCTGTAAAGTTTCAAAATTTATCTGACCTTTCTTCAATATTGAATTTAAGACTGGCCTCAGACGGCGGGTCACTCTCCGCTTCAATACCAAGATTGTGCATCAACTCTACCGCAGCATTATAGCCCATCTTTTTTTGTCGGTTATTCATTGCCGCCACCTCGATAATTATAGCAAGATTGCGACCCGGTTTTACCGGAATATTCAGCATTGGCACTTTAATGCCCAATATCTCGGCGAACTCGTTGTCGAGTCCGATTCTATCATAAACCTTGTTGTTATCCCAATGCTCAAGCTGAATAACCATATCAATTTTTTCTGTTATTTTAACCGAGCCCATACCAAAAATGCGGCGCGCATTTACAATGCCAATGCCCCTTAATTCAATAAAGTGCCGAATATTGTCGGGTGCCGATCCTACAAGAGTTTTTGAGGATACACGCCTTATTTCGACCGCATCGTCGGCAATCAACCTGTGTCCGCGCTTGATAAGCTCAATAGCAGTTTCGCTTTTTCCGACACCGCTGTCGCCGACAAGCAAAATGCCTTCTCCGTATACTTCGATAAAAACTCCGTGACGGGTAATGCGTAGGGCAAGCTGCACATTGAGATATGCAATAAGTGATGCCATAAAGCTTGATGTTGCGTCCTCGGTACGTAACAAAGGTACACTATATTTCACACAGCATTCCTTTAGCATTGGTATAATATCAAGTCCACGGCATAAAATTATTGCAGGAGGTCGGCGAGAAACAAAATCATCAATTCTCGTACTACAGGTTTCTTGGTCAAGATCGTTTAAATACCCTATCTCACTTTTCCCTAAAACCTGTATACGGGTGCTGTCAAAATAATCAAAATACCCACCAAGTTGCAGTCCCGGGCGGTTAATATCCGCACATGCAATCAAAACTTCGTCAGGTTTTACAGGCATATAAATTGTTTCGAGTGCAGACTCATTAATTATATCATTTAAAGACACCATATAACTTTTAGCCATTATCTTTTCCACCTTCCACGGCAGTTGTTTTTGTGATTCATAATTATTATAGCGGATATTCAATGAATTTTAAACTACTATTTTGAAATCCTTAAGAAATCGGCTTGAACGATTATAAAATATAATGTAAAATATATATAAATATTCATTAAGGTGCGGGTATTAAAAATGAGCAAATTGAAAGTAGGACTGTTTAACGACTCGTTTCCTCCAACAATAGACGGAGTTGCACAAGCAGTAAAAAATTATGCGATGGTTTTAAACAATCATTGTGATGTCACCGTGGTTACACCGGATTACAAGGATGTTGTGGACGACTATCCCTTTGAGGTATTCCGCTATCAATCTATACCGCTCGATAAAAGAATTGGGTATCGC
This sequence comes from Ruminococcaceae bacterium UBA5423, assembly GCA_002409375.1. Lineage (GTDB taxonomy): Bacteria > Bacillota > Clostridia > Oscillospirales > Acutalibacteraceae > Avimonas. The sequence continues at coordinate 1,296 of DHNF01000115.1, read as the reverse complement.
GCTGGCAATCCATTTAATATTGAAACACTGTTAAAGCTAAGACGAAAGCACTTTGATCTGATGCATGTCCACGCGCCGTTCGCCTCATCGGTTTTGGTGCAAAATATAAACCGATTTCCTCGGGTTCCCGTTGTCCTCACATATCATACAAAGTTTGATATAGACATATCAAAACGCATATCATTGTCGGGGTTTCGTAAAATCGCAATGCGCTTTATCCTTGAAAACATCAACAACGCAGACGAAATATGGGTTGTATCAGAAGGATGCGGCAAAGCACTGCGCAATATTGGATACCGTGGCGGCTATCTTGTAATGGAAAACGGCACCGATTTTGCGTTTGGCAAGGCCGATGACAAGCAAACCAGCAAGCTTCGCGATAAATATGCGCTGCGCGATGACGAGTTTGTTTTTTTGTTTGTCGGTCGCATGATGTGGTATAAAAACATTAAACTGATTCTTGACACGCTCAAAATTTTAAAAGACAAAGGCGTTTCGTTCAGAGCGTTTATGATTGGCAGTGGATTTGACCTTCCGGAAATTAAAAAGTACGCCGACGGTATAAAGCTTTCGGATTGTACCGAATTTACAGGTCCTATATATGACCGCGAATACCTACGTGTTTTTTACAGTATTTCCGATGTGTTTTTGTTTCCGTCAACCTACGATACCTCGGGTATTGTAGTTAAGGAGGCAGCCGCATGCAGCTGTCCGGCATTGCTTGTACGCGACAGCTGTGCTGCCGAAGGTGTAGAGCACAAGTTTACCGGCTATCTTGCCGAAGAAAATGCCGATTCCTGTGCTGCTGTGCTTGCAGACGCCTGCCAAAACCGTGAGGACTTAAAGCAAGTCGGAATAAACGCAGGCCAAAATGTTTACTTGTCGTGGGAAAAGGCTGTTGAGCGTGCCATGCATCGGTATAATGAAATTTTAAGCACAAATATAAAGCATTTGCCCTATAATTCAAAAGCCAGATGGGCATAATCAACCGTATGGCGGGGACGGCGTTCCCTACCAGG
>DHNF01000115.1:0-126 GCA_002409375.1 Ruminococcaceae bacterium UBA5423 | reverse complement strand
ACGGCGTTCCCTACCAGGTGCATCGATATGCAGAAAATTGTAGGGCGCGATTCCCCCATCGCACAGCATTACAAGATTTAACTCACATTGGAATATATTTTGCAAAAACACCCTGATACTGATTCT
>DHNF01000110.1:6478-13414 GCA_002409375.1 Ruminococcaceae bacterium UBA5423 | reverse complement strand
ACACCCATATCTCCGCGGGCAATCATGATGCCGTCAGACACCCTGATAATATCATCTATATTTTCTACGCCTTCGGCATTTTCAATTTTTGAAATAACGCGGATTGTATGATTGTTATTGCGTTCCAGTTGCTGCCGAATTTGCAAAACGTCGTCAGTACGACGCGTAAATGACGCGGCAATAAAATCAGCCTGCACTTCACATGCAAATCGGATATCCTCGCGGTCGCACTCACTCATAAACGGAATAGACAGCCGTGCCCCGGGCACATTTATGCCCTTGTTAGATGACACGACACCGCCGTTTATAACAACGCAATTAATTTCAGTTGCGGTCTTGTTTTTAACTTTCAGCTCAATCAAGCCATCGTCAATTAGTATTGTGTCACCGTTTGACACATCGCTTGGCAATCCTGAATAGCTAATAAAAGCCCTGCTGCTGTCCCCGGCAACGGGTTGTGTTGTCAATGTAAAAGTCTTTCCTTTAATAAGCTCGGTTTTTTCCTTAAATTCTCCCAGTCTTATTTCAGGCCCTTTTGTATCTATTAATATTGCGATGGGTAGCCCAAGCTCCCCGCGCAATTTTTTTACCATATCAACGCGCAAAAGATGTGTGGCATGATCCTGATGCGACATATTGATGCGCGCAACATCCATACCGGACATCATCATTTCACGCAATACTGCCGGGTCGTCGGTAGATGGACCCAACGTACAGATTATTTTTGTTTTTCTCATATTGTAAACTACCTTTCCATGCTTAAACTACTCTATATTTTAACATTTATATAGTTTGTGAAATTTTTTGTTCTGCAAGACACAGGAAGGCAGGCTGCACCCGCCGGTGATAAGAACGCAGCCAAGAAAATCCGTCACAAAATAACTATCTTTTATTATAGAATAGCATTAATACTGATTATATAACAAAACAAGCTAAAAAAAAAGTTTATTATGTTTTTTCTAGAGATTTTTTAAAAATATTGAATTTTCGCTGTGCACATTGGTAAATTTTAATTGAAAGCCATGAAAACAATGGAATTTAATCAATTTTTCGTTACGATATTACATGTTTTATTTTTTAGATTGAAAGAGTCTTAAAAGAGCTGTATAATGTTTTAATAGCATAATGCAATAATGCGGATATTATAATGCGGAAAGGATGTGGGTATGAGTCATGCGTATTAGGACATTTATTTGCTTTATTCTTACTGTGCAGATAGTGTTGATCCTTACAGGTTGCAGTATCGGTATGGATGTAGAGGCTTTGCTGCGTCCTCCACGCCCGGCCGGTGAGCAGCAAAAAATTCAACAGGCACTTGATGAATACATCAACAGTACACAGCAAAAAAACGCGCCCGATGCGCCGGGCGGCTATGTACTTAAATACCCTAATTCCGGTGATTACCGCTCGGCTTTTGTTATAAAGGATTTGGATAATGACGGTAAAGACGAAGCTATCGTATTTTATCGCAGGGGCATTGAAGGCAGCAAAATTAATCTTAATTTTCTCAGAAAACTCGAAACCGGCTGGCAGTCTGTGTGCAATATCGAGGGTGCCAGCACAAATATTGAGCGTGTGCAGTTTGCCGATTTAGACTCTGACGGTGTTTTGGAAGTGCTGACCGGCTGGAACATGGACAATTTACGCGACAAACAGCTGGTTATGTATTTGGTGACCGGTGACCGATTAATCGAAAGGCACACAGATTTATATACCGAATTTATCGTGGGCAAGCTGACAAACCTAAGCAATGACTGCGTTATGGTTTTACATGCCAACGCGCCAGAAAACATTACAACCGCAAAGCTTTTAACAGCCGGCATAGACAGTATTACTGGACAAACTTCACTTGTAGAGCTTGGCTCTGCTCGGTTGGACGGGTATATACAGCAGTTTTCCACTGTGCAAACAGCCGAACTTGGCGACAATCTAAGGGGCGTTTATGCCGACGGTATTAAGGATACGGACAGCTTAGTGACAGAGCTTGTATATTGGGACGGAAAACAGCTTTGCGCGCCCTTTTACAATAAGGAGAAAAATGCAAACACAACATCATATCGAAAAGCGCTGCTGCCCTCAATGGATTTGGACGGTGATGGCACGGTTGAATGGCCTTTAATTAGAAATCTTATGGGTTATACGCAGTCAGGCAAAGACAAAATATGGTTTACAAGTTGGGAAGGCTTTGATGTTGCTACGAATCAAACTAAAGAAAAGTTTTCTTGTATCATAAACATGACCGACAATTATTCCCTATTGATTGACAAGTCATGGGAAAATCAATTCACGCTTTCTTACGATATGCAAACACATACGCTAACTCTCTATTCATTAGCAACAGGGTCTGAAAATAAGCCGTTTTTAATAATTAAGGCAGTGTTCGGGACAGAACCAACCCAAACCGGAACAGGCGATGACGCATCATCGGCAAAAGTTGATATGCCCGAACTCAGTGAGTTTGAGACTGTCAGGAATGTTCGTTTTTTTGCCTGGGTTTCGCCCGAAAAGCCATTCAGCTTGAGCATGGAGCGCCTGCGATATATGTTCTCTTTACTACAATAATAATGCCGTCTGGCAGAAAGCTACGGGGTGATACTATGAAAAGGGTTTTAGTCTGTGAGGATGAAGGCTCAATACGCGAATTTGTTGTAATAAACCTCAAACGCTCGGGCTATGATGTCCTAGAAGCGGATTCGGGCGAGGAGGCTCTGCGTCTTTACGACGAACATAAGGGTGATGTGGATGTGGCGCTGCTTGATATTATGCTGCCTGGCATTGACGGGTTTGCAGTGTGTCGCAAACTACGCGAGCTAAACGATACGCTGGGTATTATTATTTTATCGGCACGCACTCAGGAAATGGAGAAAGTAGGCGGGCTGATGATGGGCGCCGACGATTATGTAACCAAGCCGTTCAGCCCGTCCGAACTTGTAGCACGTGTCGATGCCTTGTACCGGCGTGTTGTTTCTGCACGATCCCGTGAACATGCAAACTACCTTGATAAAATTACAAGCGGCGATTTTGTTCTTAATCTGCGCAATCGTACACTGCTAAAGCACGGGCAGCCTGTGGAGCTTACACAGGTAGAATTTCAAATAATAGAATATTTTTTTACCAATCCCCAAAAAGCATTAAGCCGCACAGATATCCTCAACCGGGTTTGGGGCGAGGATTATTTTGGAGAGGAAAAAATTGTTGATGTTAACATTCGACGTTTGCGAATGAAAATTGAGGATGACCCCTCTAATCCTCAACACATACTGACGGTATGGGGACTCGGGTATAAATGGGCAGGTTAACGGCACATAATTTAGTGAAACATGGGTGATGGAGGTAAGGTATGAGGCGTAAAGCCAGCATTACGCGAAGATGGATGTTTAACAGCGTCGGCATAATAATGCTGCTGCTGCTCGTTTTTGGTTTTGCTTTTTTGCTTTCAGTGCGCTCATATTATTATAAAAGTGTAGAATATTCGATCTCCTCCCGCATTGATTCTATAGAATCGTTATTCCGACAAATAAGCACTGTAGACCCGTCTGCACTCAATTTAAACAGACTGGCACGCGAGCTTGTGGAAAGCTTTGAGGACAAGGAGAAGCTTGAACTTCAGGTGCTAAACAGTTCAGGAGCGGTAACGGTTTCATCTACCGGGTTTGCATCGGACAGCGCGGTTATGCCTGAATATTTAAAAGCTGTTCAATCAAATAACAATCGTGCCAATTGGATAGGCAGAAGCAGTACAGGCGAACACGTTATGTCAATGACGATTGCTTTGCGCAGCACCGAAGGGGCAGTGTACGGTGGTATTAGATATGTAACATCGCTTGCCCAAATTGATAGGCAGATTTATATTTTTCTTGGAGTTGTGGTTTTAATAAGTACTGTTGTGCTTTTTTTGGTGATTGTAACAAGCTCATACTTTGTCAGCACAATAGTCCATCCAGTTGCTCAAATTAATCGAGCGGCCCGCCGCATTGCACTGGGCGACTACAACTCCCGCATTGAAAAAAATTCAGATGACGAAATTGGCGAACTATGCGATACAATAAATTATATGGCGAGCGAAATTTCGGCTGCCGAGCAAATGAAAAACGACTTTATATCATCAGTGTCGCACGAGTTGCGTACTCCGCTTACTGCAATCAAGGGATGGTCCGAAACGCTGAGGCAAACCGGTTTTTCGGACGAGGAAATGACGCAAAAAGGCCTTGAAGTAATCGAAAGAGAAGTTGAGCGTCTTGCAGGCATTGTTGAGGAGCTGCTTGATTTTTCACGCATGCAGGGCGGCCATCTTGTGGTAAAATTTTCGTATGTAGATGTATCCGCAGAGCTGGGCGAGGCCGTGGTCCTTTTCCGTGACAGGGCGGCACGCGAGGGACTTAAAGTCACTTATATAGAACCCGAGTCTTTACCTCCGGTATTAGGCGACCACGACAGGCTAAAACAAGTGTTTATCAATATTTTAGACAATGCTATCAAATATTCCAACCCAGGCGGGTTAATACGCATTGAAACCGCTGATATGGGAAGTGTTGTGCAGGTCGTGATAAGCGATACCGGCGTGGGTATCTCCAAAGAAGATTTGCCCAATATTAAGAAAAAGTTTTACAAGGGCAACTTGAGCCGGCCGGGCTCAGGAATAGGCCTTGCACTTGCCGATGAGATTATCCGACGCCACAAAGGACGAATGGAGATAGACAGCGAAGTGGGCGTTGGAACCACCGTTTCGATAACACTGCCCGTTGCACCGCCCGAAAACCGCCAGCACTCTTATTAAATATTATTATAAAAATGAAAGGTGCTAATATATGAAAACAGCTAAAGAAAAAGTCAAAAAGAAAACCTCAATAGGCGGGCAGGCGTTGATTGAGGGTGTCATGATGCGCGGCCCCGACAAAACGTCGATGGCTGTGCGTCATGTTTCGGGTGAAATTGTGCTGAATAGCTGGGCTACTTCCAGTAAAAAGCGCGCAGCAGTTTTTAAGCTTCCATTCATACGCGGGGTTTTTAATTTTTTCGACTCAATGGTGATAGGCTACCGATGCCTTATGCGCTCAGCTGAGATGGCCGGTCTGGATGACGAGCCAACACCTCAAAAAACACCCCCTTGCGTGCTTGATACCGCGGCATGTGAAGACAATGAACCGGAAACTGACTATCAACCCGAAAATCCTATACCAGCCTTAAAAACACCCGACAAGCCATCGTCCGGTAAACTGAAGGATTTCGGAATGACACTAATACTTATTGTTAGTGTAGTGTTTGGGGTTTTGATTTCGGTCGGCCTTTTTATGACACTTCCAGTTTTTTTATTTAATCGTTTGCGAGACATATTCCCAATGTTGGATAATAATGTATGGCGTGCTGTAATCGAAGGCTTTATGCGCATACTTTTATTTGTCACATATATATTCGCAGTGTCGTTTATGAAAGATATAAGGCGTGTGTTCATGTACCACGGCGCAGAACATAAAACAATATTCTGCTATGAAAAGGGTGAGGAACTCACCGTAGACAATGTAAAGAGTCAAATACGCTTTCACCCTCGGTGCGGCACATCCTTTATGATATTGATGCTGATTGTCGGAATCATTATTTCAATATTTATTAAGCCTTCCATTCCGATTGTGCGGACAGGCATCAAAATCTTGACCATACCTTTAATTGTGAGCATCGGGTATGAGCTAATAAAGTTAGCAGGACGCTCAGATCACTGGATCGTTCGAGCAATTTCTGCACCCGGACTTTGGCTTCAGCGCGTTACAACAAAAGAGCCCACCGATGATATGATTGAGGTTGCAATCAAAGCGTTTAAGGCTGTCATACCCGACAATCCGGAATCCGACCGGCTGTGATTTATTTACGGCAAGACGGGGGCATCCTGCCGCAAACAGAGTTAATAATATTTTTCAAGCGAAGCAAAGATAGGATTAGTCATGACTTATCGCAAACTTTACAATAAAATTGTAGCCCAGCTTGAAAGGTCGGGTTGCGAGAGTCCCGCCTTTGATGCCGGCTGCTTGCTCGAACATTTTACGGGTGTGTCGCGCGGAACACTGCCAATTCGGGGCGACGAGAACCTCGGTGCCGACATATACCACACTGTTTTGGACGCCACAGAGCAACGCGCCACGGGGCGTCCGCTGCAATACATTATCGGCACATGGGGATTTATGTCGCTGACTTTAAATGTTGGCGAGGGTGTTCTGATTCCCCGAGCCGAAACTGAATTGTTATGTGAAAAAACCGCCGAGCTGCTTAAAGGTGTTAGCAGCCCGCGCGTGCTTGATTTGTGCGCGGGAAGCGGCTGTGTCGGTCTTGGCATTGCCAGCCTTTGCGGCGATGCTTTGGTCACTGCGGTTGAGCTGTCCGATCAGGCTTATGTTTTTCTTAAAAAAAATATAAAACGCTATTCCGATTTAAACGTTAAAGCTTTTCGTGCCAATGTGCTTAAAGATTCTTCAATGTTTGAGGACAAACATTACGATGCCATAGCAGCAAACCCACCATATATAAAACAAAGCGACATACCACATTTGATGCGTGAAGTTAGACATGAACCGGTTATGGCGCTTGACGGGGACGATGGATTTATATTTTACCGCGCAATCATTAACAACTGGCTTAGAAAACTTGCACCCGGCGGCATTTGTGCCGTTGAGGTTGGTTTGGGTCAGGCAGCAGAGGTAGCCGATATGTTTAAGAACGCGGGGCTTTATAATGTAGATATTTTTCGCGACATTGCCGGCATCAAGCGCGTGGTAACAGGGCGTGTAAAATAAAACGATATGTTGTTCTAATATTCGAAGGTCGGGGGGCATTGCGCCCTACTGCCGATGAATAGAATGAAGCGCAGGGAATGCTGTCCCCGGCGTTCCGATTGAAATTTCGAGCACGGCAATTGGCAATTTATTCTTATACTGATTCTCATTAAAA
>DHNF01000110.1:3224-6205 GCA_002409375.1 Ruminococcaceae bacterium UBA5423 | reverse complement strand
TTTTAACAAGAAACAGTATTAATGCATAGCAATGGTATGAACGCATAATTATAGCGGGGCGGCATATGCCGCCCCGCTATAATTATTGTGAAACAACAAGGTTTCCGGGTACCCGCCCGCAATCTTTATTTGCCCATAGGAGGGTGGGGTTCTTATTGTGAAACAACAAGGTTCCCGGGTACCCGCTCGCAATCTTTATTTACCCATAGGAGGGTGGGGTTCTTATTGTGAAACAACAAGGTTCCCGGGTACCCGCCCGCAATCTTTGATTGCGATAGCGGGTGGGGTTCTTATTTAAACATATGCACTATAAAACCGTTAGTTTTCTTCACTCTCATCGCTGTGGCAGCTGCATTCACAATCATCGTCGCAATCACATTCTTCAATGTCAAACTCCAGCTTTTCGCCGCAGTTGGGGCATTCAACGTTTCCCTCAATCAAGGTGTCCTCGTCAACACTGAATTCCTCGTCACAGTTAGGACATGTTACATCATAAAACTCATCATCATCATAAAACTCGTAATCATCATCGTCATCATATTCTTCAAAATAGTCTGACTCGAGTGAATCCAGGTCTTCGTCAATAGCGTCAACCTGTTCGCCAAGCTCAGTGGTATAAGCCTCAAGACTGTCCATATTTTCACAAATTTCGCCCAGCGTATCAACAATCGCATTTAGCAGCTTGCCCTCTTTGGTTGAATCATCGATTCCAAGGCCCTCAGCCAAGCCCTTTAAATAAGACACTTTTTCTGTTACTGACATTATTAAATCGCTCCTTTACTTAATCAGGACTCAAAGCCCTGTAGTCGGCACCCGGAAAGGGTGCCCTTGTTTATTTAGTTGCTCAGTTGCATTGATGCCATTATTATATAGTATTATGCATTTTTCAACCAAACTTACAATACTTAAAATAGAATATTTATTATGCACGCTCCATATACTCACCGGTGCGCGTGTCCACGCGGATTGTTTCGCCCTCATCAATAAACAGCGGAATGCGAATTTCTGCCCCGGTTTCAAGCGTGGCGGGCTTAGTCACATTTGTTGCCGTGTCGCCCTTAAAACCCGGTTCGGTCTTTGTTACTTTGAGTTCTACGAAATTGGGTGGCTCAACCCCAAAAACAACTCCCTTGTATGATATGACCTTGCACACCATATTCTCCTTAACATATTTAAAATTATCTGCAAGCACATCTTTGTTTAGCGGCATAAGTTCGTAAGATTCCAAATCCATAAAATAATATAAATCGCCGTCATTGTACGAGTATTCCATATCTTTTCTCTCAACATAGGCGGTCGGAAACTTATCGGTTGGGCTAAATGTTTTTTCAACCACAGAACCGGCAATCACATTGCGAACTTTTGTGCGAACAAACGCCGCGCCCTTGCCAGGCTTTACGTGCTGAAATTCAATTATCTGGTAAACGTTTCCGTCCATCTCAAAAGTAACACCGTTGCGAAAATCACCTGCAGAAATCATTTTTATATCCAATCCTTTCACATATGCAATGAACGCGGTAAGCTGAACTATATTCTACAGTATGCAATGTATATTTTCAAGTAAAATTTTACAGTCCGCAAATTTCTGCAATATCGATAACATTATTGCGGAAATTCCAACAACGCTGCCGCGTGTTTCTCGATGCGCTACAACCTGTATTATGCTAAACCTACTTGGCATGAATATTTAAAAAAATGCTGCCAACTCAAAATTGTAAAAAAGATGTAAAAAAATTGCCAATATGCAAATTAGCAATTGACAAGCTTTGTTAAAAGGTGTATTATAGTATACTGCATAATCATGGATAGGTGTTCCCATTAGCGGATTTAGTATACCACAAAATGTGAAACAAAACAAGACCTTTCCGCTATTTTTTTTGGTCGTTTCGGCGAACATGTGATTGTGGTTTTAAATATCAGACTTAGGAGTGAACGGGCCTATGGCGAATGTCAAACCGGTGAAGCTTGGTAATAATACTCGTATGAGCTTCTCCAAAATAAACGAGGTTCTGGATATGCCCAACCTTATCGAGGTGCAGAAAAACTCGTACAACTGGTTCATTGAGGAGGGGCTTCGGGAGGTTTTTGAGGATATGGCCTCCGTTACCGACTATACCGGAAAACTGGTGCTTGAGTTTATTGATTATCGGATAAACGACACTCCAAAATATACAGTTGAGCAGTGTAAGGAGCGGGATGTCACATATGCCGCGCCTTTGCGTGTAAAGGCGCGCCTTATTAATAAGGAAACAGGCGAGATCAAAGAATCCGAAGTGTTTATGGGCGACTTTCCTCTTATGACCGATAAGGGGACATTCATAATAAACGGAGCTGAGCGTGTTATTGTATCACAGCTTGTACGCTCACCCGGTGTATATTACAGCATGAGCTATGACAATTCCGGCAAAAAGACATTCAACGCCACTGTTATTCCAAATCGCGGTGCATGGCTGGAATATGAAACAGATTCGTTTGATGTTTTTTATGTTAGAATTGATAAGAATCGTAAAATACCCGTAACCGTTTTTGCCCGTGCACTGGGACTGGGCACTGATGCTGAGCTGCTCGATTTTTTTGGAGATGATGAGCGCGTACACGCAACAATAGAAAAGGATATAACAAAAAATACCGAAGAGGCGTTGCTTGAGGTGTACCGCAAGCTGCGTCCCGGCGAACCCCTTACTGTGGAAAATTCGCAACAACATCTAGATAGCCTGTTTTTTGATTCGCGCCGCTATGATCTTTCTCGCGTCGGCAGATATAAGTATAACAAAAAACTTGCTCTTTCAGACCGCTTGTCCGGCATGAGGCTAAGCCGCCCGATTGTCCACCCTGAAACCGGGGAGGTTTTGGGCGAGGCGGGGGATCTTATCGACTGTGAAAGAGCGGTTGAAATTGAACAGTCGGGTATCAATGTTGCTTATGTATCTGTTGATGAGCAGGGCGAAAGCCGCGAGGTGAAAATTGTATCCAACGGAATG
>DHNF01000110.1:2603-3059 GCA_002409375.1 Ruminococcaceae bacterium UBA5423 | reverse complement strand
CATTCAGCGTTATGTAAACTTTGACGCAAAGGAACTGGGAATTCGTGAGTATGTGCGCTATTCTGTTCTTATGGAAATATTAAACACCTGCAAAGATGAGCAGTCACTTCGCGAAGCCATACATGCGCGTGCCGGTGATCTTGTGCCCAAGCATGTAATCAGCGACGATATACTGGCTTCAATAAACTATATTATTTGTCTGGCTCACGGCGTCGGTTCAGTTGATGATATCGACCATCTGGGTAACCGCCGTATCCGCTCGGTTGGCGAGCTGCTGCAAAACCAGTTCAGGATCGGTTTTTCCCGCATGGAGCGCGTAATTCGCGAGCGTATGACACTGCAAGCACAGGATATGGATGTTATTACGCCGCAGGCACTGATAAATATTCGCCCTGTTGTTGCATCAATTAAGGAATTTTTTGGTTCTTCACCACTATCTCAGTTTATGGACCAGAC
>DHNF01000110.1:0-2450 GCA_002409375.1 Ruminococcaceae bacterium UBA5423 | reverse complement strand
TATCTCAGTTTATGGACCAGACAAACCCGCTTGCCGAGCTTACGCACAAAAGGCGGTTGTCTGCACTTGGTCCTGGCGGCTTGTCGCGTGACCGCGCCGGTTTTGAGGTGCGTGACGTGCATTACAGCCATTACGGCCGTATGTGCCCGATTGAAACCCCGGAAGGCCCAAACATCGGTCTTATATCTTATCTTGCGACATATGCTCGCATTAACGAATATGGTTTTATCGAAACCCCATTCAGAAAAGTTGATAAATCAACTGGTGTTGTCACTGACGAAGTGGTTTATATGCCTGCTGATATTGAAGATGAATATATTGTAGCGCAGGCAAACGAACCTTTGGATGAGAATGGAAGATTTGTTCGTCCTAAAGTAAACGCCCGTTTTAGAAACGAATTTCTTGAAATTGAGAATGAAAAGGCCGACTACATGGATGTGTCGCCAAAAATGGTGGTTTCGGTTGCAACGGCGATGATTCCATTTTTGGAAAATGATGATGCTAACCGTGCCCTCATGGGCTCTAACATGCAGCGACAGGCAGTGCCTTTGATTAAAACCGACTCCCCGATTGTCGGTACCGGCATGGAATACAAGGCGGCAGTTGATTCGGGTGTTGTCGTTATTGCCAAAGAGGCCGGCACTGTCACATCTGTATCTGCAAAACGCATCGTCATAAAACGCGACAGCGACCAGGAACTGGATACCTATAGTTTAATAAAATTCAAGGGTTCCAACCAAGGCACTTGCATAAACCAGCGCCCGGTTGTTTCGGCCGGTCAGCATGTTGACGCAAAACAAGTTATAGCCGACGGCCCGTCCACTTCAAACGGTGAAATATCGCTGGGTAAAAATGTTCTTATAGGATTTATGCCATGGGAGGGCTATAACTATGAGGACGCAATTCTGATAAATGAAAAGTTAGTGCGCGACGACACATTTACTTCAATTCATATTGAGGAATATGAAATAGAGGCGCGCGATACCAAGCTTGGCGCGGAAGAAATTACACGCGATATACCCAATGTCGGCGAAGACGCGCTCAAGGATTTGGATGAGCGCGGCATAATTCATGTCGGGGCGGAAGTGCGCTCCGGTGATATCCTCGTTGGAAAGGTTACACCAAAAGGTGAAACCGAGCTTACGGCTGAAGAGCGGCTGCTGCGGGCAATATTTGGTGAAAAAGCACGCGAGGTGCGTGACACATCGCTTAAAGTACCTCATGGCGAATACGGAATTGTTGTAGATGTTAAAAGGTTCACACGCGAAAATTGCGATGAATTAAGCCCCGGTGTAAACATGGTTGTCCGCTGTTATGTAGCACAAAAACGCAAAATCAGCGTCGGTGATAAAATGGCAGGCCGTCATGGTAACAAAGGTGTCGTGTCGAGGATACTGCCCAGTGAGGATATGCCGTTTCTACCTGACGGAACGCCTTTGGATATAGTGCTCAATCCATTGGGTGTCCCATCGCGTATGAACATCGGTCAGGTTCTTGAAACACACTTGGGCTATGCAGCCCATGCGCTTGGCTTTAAGGTTATGACCCCCGTATTTGACGGCGCACATGAAAGTGATGTCAGGGAATTTCTCGTCAAAGCAGGAAAAAGTAATGACGGCAAGACCATCTTGTATGATGGCCGAACCGGAGAGGCCTTTGACAATCCGGTAACTGTAGGATATATGTATTTCCTAAAACTTCACCATCTTGTAGATGATAAAATACATGCCCGTTCGACCGGACCTTATTCGCTTGTCACTCAGCAGCCTCTGGGCGGCAAGGCTCAGTTTGGCGGTCAGCGTTTCGGCGAAATGGAAGTGTGGGCGCTTGAAGCTTATGGCGCTGCATACACCTTGCAAGAAATTCTCACGGTAAAATCTGACGATGTTGTGGGCCGTGTTAAAACCTATGAATCAATTGTGAAGGGACTGAATGTGCCGCAATCGGGTGTTCCCGAATCTTTTAAGGTGCTTGTAAAAGAGCTTCAGTCTCTTGCACTCGATGTAAAGGTGCTCAACAAGGACAATCAGGAAATAGACTTAAAGCAATCATTTGACGACGACGAAGAGGTTAACATGGTGGCAATTGACGACGGCGCTTTCCAAAACGTAACCAACGAGAATGAGCTTCAAGGCTTTGAAGTTGAGGAGCCCAAACTTGATGAAAACGACTCTGACACATCGGACGATGGTGAAAATAACAATACCACTTTAAATTTTGATACGGAACTAATATAAAAGGGAGGACATTCGCTGTATGATGGAATTTAACGTTTTCGACTCTATAAAAATTGGTCTGGCCTCCCCTGAACAGATTCGCAAGTGGTCGAACGGAGAGGTTAAAAAACCTGAAACAATAAACTATCGCACATTAAAACCCGAGCGTGACGGTTTATTTTGTGAGCGCATATTCGGTCCGCAGAAAGATTGGGAATGCCATTGCGGCAAATA
>DHNF01000035.1:6685-12569 GCA_002409375.1 Ruminococcaceae bacterium UBA5423 | reverse complement strand
TTCCGTGGGGTATCACACTACTGCCGATGATGATTTCATTAACGGTTTTTAATATAATCTTTATTGTGTTAGGTTGGTTAATAAGAAAAAAGCTGCCGGCGAAACAAAGATTTTCGATTCAGTCAATTTTAAAACAGGAGTTTAAAAAAAATAGAATTATGAATTCTTTAATGTTATTTGTTTGTTTTACAATACTCATCACTTTGATATGCATAATATTTGCGCCAAATAAAAGTGACTGCTTTACGCAGTTTTACATAACAGGGCAGGACGGCACGGCATCAGGCTATCCTAAAATATTAACAACAGGAAAAGCCGAATTTGTAAAATTAAATGTTGAAAACAATGAAAACAAAAAAACCGATTATAAAATTGTCATCAAAATTGATGGCAGCATAACTCAAACTAAAAATATTTCTTTAAATCACCTTGAAAAATGGGATGATGTTATATCTATCATATCTAACACCCCAAAAGATGCCGTAAAAGTCGATTTTGTATTATACAAAGATAATGAATTTAAAACACCGTATCGACAGCTTTATTTTTGGATAAAGGTGGGTGATTAAATTTAAGAAAACAACACAAGGGCTTGTTAAATCAGATATAGTAATATATTTGTTTTTGGTTTTATTCACCCTTGTTGCCGAAATATATACCGTCTTGGGATATTTGTTTGTTTGTGTATCAATCAATATTCTTGTTCTTATAATGTTTATTTTCCTAACTTTTCGCAAATACAATGACTATGCATATTCATTGTATTTAGCAATTACCCTTATTCCGTTAATCAGAATAATCAGTCTTTCAATCCCTTTAACAAATGTGCCACAATTTCTTGTGTTTGCGGTAGTCGGAATTCCTTTATTTATCGCCGGAGCAATAGTAGCAAAACTGCTTGGATTAACCGCCAATGCAATGGGTTTTAAGTTAGTTAAACTGCAAAACCAACTGCTTTTTGGATTAATGGGACTGCCTTTAGGGTATATTGAATTTTTAGTTTTAAAACCGTCATTAAATTACAATCCCACACCCAAAGAAACAATCGTTTGGGCGGCCGTAATAATTTTGTTCACAGGTTTGCTTGAAGAGTTTTTATATCGCGGAATATTATACAATGTTTTTTCGAGACTGCTTGGCTATAAAAAAGCAGCATACTTTACAAGCATTTTGTATGCTGCCATGACTGTTTCGGGAAACTCGTTTTTAAATACTGCGTATGCTTTTTTGTTATCGGTATTATTTTGCAGACTTTTTTATGAATTAAAATCCATATGGGGGTTGTCGTTTGCACACGGGCTGATAAATGTTTCGCTTTACATAATCTGTCCGCTATGTTTTACATATTTGTAATTTCGAAGAGAGGCATATATATGGTTACCATAATGCAAGAATCAACCGAAACTTTATCGCGGACAAATATATCTGTGATTTTAAAGATAGATATATTGGTGATACTAACGCTAATTTGTATGTTGTTTTTAAAAGAACTTGTTTTGACACATTATGAGCAATATATATTTATTAAGTATGATATTAAATCAGACAAAAGCCAAATTTTAAATGTTGTAATAATTCCTTTTTTGTATATTTTTTTTATTGTTCTTATTTATAAAGTTGTAAGCGCAATGTAAAATATTGTGTTGTTTATATTACTTTTTATGGTAATATGTAAAGTGAATTGATTTTTTAGAATTTGCAGGCAATCTGATGATTGCCTGCAATAAGTTTATGACGATTTTAAAAACATAATTGACTAAACCGTCTTTTTAATTGTATTAGTAGTGAGGAGGTTGATTTAGTGACAAGTAAATCAGTACGGCCGACTGATGAAATAGAAACTATAATTAAAAGCTACAGCAAAATGCTTTTTAAAATCAGCCTTGTTATACTTTGCAATGAGTATGACGCCCAAGATGCTGTGCAAGAAACATTTATAAGGTACTTTAATAAATCACCGGTATTTGACAGCGACGAACACAAAAAAGCGTGGCTTATCACTGTGGTAACCAACATTTGCAAAAACATGAGGAAATATAAGTTTAAACATAATCATTTAAATATTGATGAGTTATATGATTATTACGAAACCAAGGAAGATGCAATGCTGTTAGAGAGCTTGATGCTGCTGCCGCAAAAATTCAAGGTGGTTTTGGTGCTTCATTATGTCGAGGGATATAAAGTTAATGAGATTTCAAAAATGCTGTCTGTTTCACCGTCTGCAATTAAAATGCGACTGCAAAAAGCCCGAAAACTTCTTAAAGAAAAACTCAAAGAGGAGATATTGTAATGACTAACAAACTTAAATATACTGTTGATAAAATTGATATAAAAAAAGAAATGGAGAACTGCATAATATCGCGCTGCAAAGAGAGTTTAACCCAACCCACACCAAAATATAAAAAGGCTTTTGGTATTGGTCGGCATAGAATAGCTGCAGCGGCCGCGTGTGGTGTTATAGTATTGTGTTCAATTTTTATGTTACCAAACCTGCTGAAAAACAATTTTTATGTTACATCATCATCAAATGCCACAAGCACTAAAGAGAGCACCTCAGCTACAAACGGCATTTCAAAAACATCAGCCAACGAGGCTGTACCCTCGCAAACGCAATCAAAGCAGACTGTTACATCTACAACCCCGAAAGAGCAACCGACTGCAAATATGCCAGCTCTTCAAATCGTAATCAGGAAATTCGGTGATTTTATACCCATGACCTTAGACGAGCTGGCAGAATATTACGGCAGAAAAATTATACCCTCCTTTGTACCCGAAGACTTGATCTTACAACAAAAAGAATATGGAATATGCAAACAAAATGAAACAACCCCTGATTATGATGATTTGCATTCAATATACAAAGATATAATGAAAGATGACGAAGTTTACTTTGACGACAACTACATTGCGTATGGAAACCCGGCAAAAGGCAGAGAACTGATTATAGAAGTCGCAAAAGACCGCTATCCCTTTAACTGTATAGGGGACCCGACACGATTTTCAAAAATAACCGTCTGCGATACTCAAGTGAAATTTGCCCATTACAACGATGCGCCTTACGGCAGCAGCGGCGATATGTACTCGGCGTTGATAACACTTGATAGTGTAGGCTATTATATTATGTCGCAAAAATTAACTAAAGACGAATTTATGAAAGTGTTGACTTCAATTATTGAATAAATTTTTACTGCAAAAAAGACAGGGCAAAAAATATTCTCGCCAATCTTGTCTCCTTTTAAACTGAGAATAGTATTAATTTACGCCACCGACGAGATGAGGGCATCCCGCTTCGCAATTATGGGCGTTCCGCATGGCATGTTGATATCAGAGATTTGTAGGGCAGACAATGTGGAATTGTTTAATCACTAATATGGTTTAAACTTTTTTAGCCTTAACGCATTTGTGAGCACTGAAACTGAACTTAACGACATTGCCGCTGCTGCAAACATCGGGTTTAATAGCGGCCCGCCGAACAAATATAGTACGCCTGCCGCAACAGGTATGCCTGCAACATTATATCCAAATGCCCAAAACAGATTTTGTTTGATTGTGCGTATTGTGCTTTTGCTTAAATTTATCGCAGTTACCACATCCATTAAGTCGTTTTTCATCAGCACAATATCAGCCGACTCCATAGCAACATCGGTGCCTGAACCTATCGCAATCCCTATATCAGCCTGAACCAATGCAGGCGCATCGTTAATGCCGTCACCTACCATGGCAACTTTTTTCCCCTTTGATTGCAGCTTTTTAACCTCGTCTGATTTATCCTGCGGCAAAACCTCTGCCAAAACTTTGTCAATACCCACCTGCTTTGCAATCGCCTCAGCCGTTTTTCGGTTGTCTCCCGTTATCATTGCAACCTCAATCCCCATTGACTGAAGCTTTTTTATTGCCTTTGAGCTGCTGCGCTTTACAACATCAGCAACAGCAATAATACCCGATATCTTATTATCCAGGGCAACATACATTGGCGTCTTGCCTTCACCGGCAAGCTGATTAGATTTGCTATCAAGATTTTCAAGCGAAATGCTTTTGTCACTCATCAGCTTTTTGTTTCCGATTAAAACTTTTGCACCGCTAATTTCAACTTCTATCCCGTGACCGGGAATAGCATTAAAATTACTACCATCTATCAGTTCAAGGTTTTCGGTTTGGGCACGCCTTACAATGGCCTCACCCAAAGGGTGCTCCGAGCCTTTTTCAGCAGATGCAGCAAACTGCAACAGGCGATCCCGCGAAATGTCGGTAACTGTGATAATATCTGTGACTTCGGGTTCGCCCTCGGTAATCGTGCCTGTCTTATCAAACACAATTGTGTTGATTTTGTGAGTGGTTTCGAGGGCTTCCCCGCCCTTTATCAAAATTCCGTATTCCGCACCTTTTCCGGTGCCTACCATAATTGCAGTTGGTGTTGCAAGCCCAAGCGCGCATGGGCAGGCAATTACCAATACAGAAATGAATATTGTCAATGCAAACACAAGCGTCTGACCGGATATTAACCATGCGGCAAAAGCGAGCACGGCAACCAAGACCACAATCGGCACAAAATAGCCTGATACAATATCAGCCATTTTGGCAATTGGCGCTTTTGACCCTTGGGCTTCCTCCACCAGTTTTATGATTTGCGCAAGAACGGTATCGCCGCCGATTTTTGTTGCTTTAAAATGTACCGATCCCGTTTTGTTAATACTCGCGGCAAAGACCTCGTTGCCTGTCTTTTTGTCAATCGGCATGCTTTCACCTGTTAACATCGATTCATCAATAGAAGTGTGCCCCTGTGTGACAACACCATCTACAGGGATTTTGTCACCCGGTTTTACTACAATAATATCGCCGATTTCAACCTCATCAATAGGAATAACCGTTTCTTTACCATTCTTTATAACAATTGCTGTTTTTGGCGCAAGGCCCATCAGCTTTTTAATCGCCTCAGAGGTTTTTCCTTTTGAAACGGCTTCAAGGGATTTTCCGAGTAATATCAAAGTTATAATAACTGCTGCCGATTCAAAATACAGCCCATCAACAGCTTCGGTATTTCCGGCCGATATTTGATAAGTTGAATATAAACCATAAATTATTGCCGCCGAAGTGCCTATCGCAATAAGAGAATCCATGTTTGGGCTTTTTTGAATAAGTGCTTTAAACCCTACAGTGTAGAATTTATACCCGGCTATAATAACCGGAATGGTTAATACAATTTGTGCAACAGCATAGTTTAAAGGATGATGCATCATATCCAAAAAAGCCGGAATAGGCAGCGGAAGCCAGCTTATCATTGACCCCATTGTGAGGTATAATAACGGAATGCTGAAAACAGCCGATACAATAAATTTTTTCCAAAGAGCGCTTATAATTTTTTCTTCATTGTCATTCGCACTCTTTTTTTCTATTTCAAGCGGTTTGTATCCAAGTTTTTCAATAGCTTGTCTGATAGCTGATGTTTTAATTTTTGCCTCATCATATTCGACACTTAGCTTTTCGGATGCAAAGTTGACTGACGCATTTTTTACCCCGTCCATCTTTTGCACCGTTTTTTCAATTCTCTGCGCACAGGCAGCGCAGGTCATTCCTTCAATTGGTATTGTAACACTGATAAATTCAGATTGCTCAATTACGCTATAGCCGGCTTTTTCAATTGCCTGATTAACTTGGCATAATCCTAATTTTGCGCTGTCATATTCAACGGTTAGTTTTTCGGCAGCAAAATTAACGGATGCACTAATTACTCCGTACATGTTTTTCACGGTCTTTTCAATTCTTTGTGCACAGGCCGCACAGGACATTCCACTAATTTTGATAGATTCCTTTTTCATACAGTTAGCCTTTCATACAATTCATTAAAACAGTAATTATTCTACTTTATTAGTCTATAATATTAAAT
>DHNF01000035.1:4612-6574 GCA_002409375.1 Ruminococcaceae bacterium UBA5423 | reverse complement strand
ATTTTAACAAGACTTTATAAAAAATTCCGCAAACAGGTTGGAATTCATACTATCAATATGCTATAATTGGCTAAAACTACTAATCTGTAAGAAACGAATACTGATAAAGGGCACAGGCAATTATAAGAAAGGGTAAAAGTTATGAAAATATATAAAACATTGACTGATCTTGTCGGAAACACACCGCTACTGGAGCTTAACAATTATCAAACGACAAACAATCTTGACGCTAAAATTATTGCCAAGCTTGAATACTTTAATCCCGCAGGCAGTGTGAAGGACAGGGTAGCCAAGGCAATAATCGACGATGCACAAGATAAAGGGCTGTTAAAACCGGATTCTGTCATAATAGAGCCAACAAGCGGAAATACAGGCATAGGGCTTGCAGCAATAGCTGCGGCAAGAGGATATAAAATCATATTAACAATGCCGGAAACCATGAGCATAGAACGCAGAAATTTGCTAAAAGCATATGGTGCACAAGTCGTTCTTACCGACGGGTCAAAAGGAATGAAGGGCGCTATAGAAAAAGCCGAAGAACTTGCAGCAAAAACAAAGAACAGTTTTATTCCGGGACAATTTGAAAACCCTGCAAATCCTGCAGCTCACAAAGCAACAACAGGACCCGAAATTTGGAACGACACTGACGGAAATATCGATATTTTTGTTGCAGGTGTGGGAACAGGCGGTACGATAACAGGTGCCGGCGAATATCTTAAGAATAAAAACAAAAACATTAAGGTTATCGCAGTCGAACCTGCCGATTCGCCGGTATTGTCAAAAGGCATGTCCGGTTCGCACAAAATACAGGGTATCGGCGCCGGTTTCATTCCCGATACACTTGACACCTATATCTACGATGAAATCGTCGTGGTCGAAAACCAAGATGCATTCAACACCGCAAGATCAATTGCAAAGCTTGAGGGTATATTGGTTGGCATTTCTTCAGGTGCGGCTGCCTGGGCGGCAGCACAATTGGCAAAGCGCCCCGAAAACAAGGGCAAGACAATCGTTGTTATTCTTCCGGACACAGGCGAAAGATATTTATCCACACCCATGTTTTTAAATAATGATTGATAGAAACGCTACCCTTATCGCACCATTTACAATAATAATGAACTCATGGCATCTATAACATCCTGAGGATATTTTGCAGTATGTTGCCTTAATTCTTCAATTGCTGTTTTAAGATCTTTTTTTAATTTGTAAGGTCTGTATGATGTGATCGCATCTATTGCATCCGCAACCATTACAATTTTAGAATGTACCGGGATATCCTCACCTTGCAATCCCAAAGGATATCCGCTGCCGTCTGGCTTTTCATGATGTTGGCTTATAATATTAAGAATTATTTGGTTTAGATTATAATCCTTTACCATGCTGACGCCCAAATCGCAGTGCTGTTTAATATACATCATTTCAATATCTGACAGTTTGTTAGGCTTTTGTATAATATTTTTGGGTATCATCAGCTTACCTATATCATGCAAAAAAGCACCCAACGCAATTTCATTCAATATTTCAAGTTTACGTACTTTTGCCATCATTATTGACATTACAGATACGTTAATTGCGTGCAAATACATCCAGTTGACATAGTTGCTCAATGTGTTTATGTAAATCCACCAAGGTTGGTTTTTGGATTCATACAGTATTTTTGTCGCAATGCTTGATGCGTCTTCATAGTATTTTATACCTTTTGAATTTAAATTATCCTTTAAAATTCTTGTGCTTTCTTCGATATCTTGCTCATAAATGCCTTTTTCATTTTGCAACACTAATTCAATTGCTTCGGCACAATCCAATGACTTTAATCTTAAAAGCGTTTTTTCAGATATCTCCTGACCCGATGCCAGCAAAAGTCTGCCGTCCTTACTGTAAATATCTTTTTTTGCATAGTATTTTGACATAATTAACCACCAGTCTTTTTAATATCTTTTTTTACTATACATTATTATAACA
>DHNF01000035.1:3506-4274 GCA_002409375.1 Ruminococcaceae bacterium UBA5423 | reverse complement strand
ATTTTATTTTTTAAAAAATATAACATTTGTAATCAGTATTGTCAAATACTGATTATCCAATTATATATGATATATTAAAATAAGTTAAGGCAGTGAAATTATGAGTGTTGAAATAAAGCTTGCATATAATGATATTAACAGTGTAAAACAGCTTTTTTGTGAATATGCCGATGAATTGAATGTGGGTCTTGAATTTCAAAGTTTTAAGCATGAACTTGAAAGCTTGCCGGGAAAATATGCGCTTCCCCTTGGCAGAATTTATATTGCTGATTACAACGGCATTATAGCCGGTTGCGTTGCATTAAGTCATCTTGAAAAAACAAGCTGTGAAATGAAGCGACTTTATGTCAGAGAGCAATACAGAGGTAAGGGAATTGGCGAAAGTCTTGCAAAACAGGTTATAAATGATGCTAAATCACTTGGATACAGCTTAATGTATCTTGATACTCTTACCAATTTGAAATATGCAGTTAAGCTTTATAAAAAACTTGGGTTTAGTGAAACAAAGCCATATTACAACAACCCTTTGGACAATGTTGTTTATATGAGATTAAATTTAACATAGGAGATGGGGAGTATGAAAAGACTGGTTTCAACTATTTTTACTGCTTGTTCTATTTTATTGATGTTGCTCACTAAAAGCATTGCCATGACTTTTGCCCCGGAACCTACTGAAAGGATTGTTTTATACTTTTCTCATTTCAGCCTGACACCGGTTGGTTATGGCAATTGGCTGCCCTTGCTTTCGTTGTTGTTTTCGGTTGCGGC
>DHNF01000035.1:450-3120 GCA_002409375.1 Ruminococcaceae bacterium UBA5423 | reverse complement strand
TTTATCATGCCGGCAACTTCGTCTGCAAAGTTATCTTCTCTTTTTTGCAGGCCTTCGCCTTTTTCAAACCGGACAAATTCTGCAACTTTGATTGAACCGCCCGATTGCTTCGCCATGTCTGCAACATACTGCTCAACAGTGATGTCGCCATTTTTGACAAACGGCTGTTGAAGCAAGCAATTGTTTTCAAAAAACTTGCCCATTCTGCCATCAACCATTTTTTGCACAATGTGATCCGGTTTTTTTGAATTTTTTGGGTCATTCTTAATTTGAGAAATTAGAATTTCCTTTTCCTTTTCGATTACATCGGCAGGAACCGTATCCTTGCTTAAAAAAGACGGGTTAAGTGCGGCTATCTGCATTGCAACATCTTTACCACACTGCTGCAGCAAATCTGATTTGGATGCTTTATCGTCTGCATCAAAGCGTACCAAAACACCGATACGACCGCCGCCATGAACATAAGCAACAATATCTCCCTCAAATCTGGCAAACCGACGAATATTCAAATTCTCACCAATAACCATAATCTTTTCACGCAACGCATCTGCAACCTTATTTTTGTCGTCATATGAAATGTGTTGCAAAGATTCCATATCAGCGGGGTTTTGCTGGGCAACAATTTCGGTTATCTTTTGGGTAAAAGCCTGAAAATCGGCGTTTTTTGCCACAAAATCGGTTTCAGAATTAATCTCGACCATAGCGCCAACCTTTTTGTCGGCATCAACATAAGCATAAACAAGACCCTCGGCTGCAATACGGCCTGATTTTTTAGCAGCTGCAGCAAGGCCCTTTTCGCGCAAAATATCTAACGCTTTATCAATATCACCGTCGGCCTGTGTCAATGCCTTTTTGCAGTCCATCATACCGACGCCTGTTTTCTCTCGTAAAAGTTTCACATCTTTAGCTGTAAATGACATTAGGTTTTTCCCATCCCTTTCCCTATTTCAATATTCCTTTATTACTCAGCTTTATTTTCTTGCTCTTGCTTTTCTTGATTTTGTTCTTTTTTGGCTTCCATTTGCTGTGCATCATCTTGCTGCTCGGCAGGCGCCTGTTCTTCGCCCTGCCGGCCTTCAATAATAGCATCTGCAATGGTAGAAGAAATAAGCTTAACCGCGCGAATAGCATCGTCATTGCCTGGAATTAAATAATCAATTTCGTCAGGATCACAGTTTGTATCGACAATCGCGACAATCGGAATACCAAGTTTATGTGCTTCGGCAACGGCTATCTTTTCCTTGCGCGGGTCAATAATAAACAGCGCGCCCGGAAGCTTTTTCATATCCTTTATTCCGCCTAAAAACTTTTCAAGTTTTTCAATTTCGTGGTTTAATTTAATAACTTCTTTTTTTGGCAAAAGCTCAAAAATGCCGTCCGACTCCATAGTTCTTAGCTGGCTTAAACGAGCAATACGTCCGCGTATCGTACGGAAGTTGGTCAGCATTCCGCCGAGCCAGCGCGCATTAACATAGTGTGCGCCTGCGCGAACAGCCTCGTCACGAATTGATTCCTGTGCCTGCTTTTTTGTGCCGACAAACAAAACCGATTCGCCGTTTGCGGACAAATCGCGTATAAACATATACGCTTCTTCAAGCTTGCGCACAGTTTTTTGTAAATCGATAATGTAAATGCCGTTGCGCTCTGTAAAAATATAGGGCGCCATTTTTGGGTTCCAACGGCGTGTCTGGTGTCCGAAATGAACTCCAGCTTCGAGCAATTGTTTCATGGATACTATTGACATAATTACTTTCCTCCCGGTTTTTACCTCCGCGAAACTAAACTTGCGACAACTGCTCATCGCAGCACCGGCCGCAAAAAATCCCGCGTGTGTTTTCAATTTTGATATTATAACATGGTATTTACATAACTTCAAGAATAAAAGACACAAAATCTCAAAAAGGTATTTATTGTTGAGGTTTATCGGGTTATAATAGGTTATCATACCCTTTAAAGCGAGGAGTTATTCAATGAAATATGTAACAATACTGTGTGACGGAATGGCAGACATGCCAAACAAGACTTTGGACGGTAAAACTCCTATGGAGATGGCACACAAGCCGGTTATGGACAAGCTTGCGCAGCTTAGCGAGGTAGGAATGGTGCGCACCGTGCCACACGGTATGCCCGCAGGCAGCGATGTTGCAAATCTTACTGTGTTGGGCTATGACACGCGTGAATGTTATACCGGACGAGCCCCCCTTGAGGCCGCTAATCTTGGTATTGATCTAAAGAAAAGTGATATCGCTTTTCGATGCAATCTGGTTACCCTGTCAGATGGCGAATTTAACGATAAATTAATGTTAGACTACTGTGCAGATGATATACATACAGACGAAGCTGAAAAAATAATTGCCGACATTCAGTCGGAATTTGGTGGAGGAGAATTTGATTTTTATACCGGCACGGCATACAGACACTGCATGATATGGCATAATGGAAAATCAAAATTTGAACTAACACCACCGCATGATATAACAGGAAAAGCAATCGCAAAACACCTGCCAAGTGATCCTAACGCCGATGCGCTGCTTGATATTATGCGCCGCAGCATTGAGCTGCTGCGCAACCACCCTGTTAATTTTAAACGAATTAAGGCAGGATTAAGGCCGGCCAATGCTGTTTGGTTTTGGGGACAAGGCAGCCGTCCAAAGTTTCAGAATTTTAAGG
>DHNF01000035.1:0-255 GCA_002409375.1 Ruminococcaceae bacterium UBA5423 | reverse complement strand
TCCAAAGTTTCAGAATTTTAAGGATCGTTATAAAATTGACGGTGCGGTTGTTTCTGCTGTTGATTTAATTAAAGGTATTGCTAAATTAACCGGGATGCATGTATGCGAGGTTGAAGGAGCAACAGGCTATATAGATACTAATTACGAGGGTAAAATTGCCGCAGCCGTAGAACAGCTTAATTGTGGCAGTGATTTTGTATATATACATGTCGAAGCTCCCGACGAGTGTGGTCATCGCGGACAAGCAAGCAACAA
>DHNF01000103.1:2917-3621 GCA_002409375.1 Ruminococcaceae bacterium UBA5423 | reverse complement strand
GCTTAAGGCGGGTGGGGTTCTTACTACAGAATCTTTACAGCGTCGGCATAGTGGGCTGCAATAAATCTTGCACCTGCCTCGGTCGGGTGTACACCGTCAGCCGCCCAGTATGACGGCTTATTTTTAATGCTTGCTGCAGCAAACAATCCGTCAAGCGGAATATATACGTCCGCGTATTCCCGTGCAAGTCTACGCGCTACATCGATTTTTAAGTTTAGGTCAGCGCGCCAGTCATCCTTTGCCGGCACATCATGCAGCAAAAACGGCTCTAAAACGATTATTTTTGCGTTGGTGTTTTCTCGCACACTTTTTAAAATGCTGCGGTAATTATCCTCAAACTGCTGCGCCGTGGTAGGCGAGTTGCTATCAAAAGCACGCCAGGTGTCGTTAATGCCGATAAGTACTGATATAATATCGGGGTTTATGTCAATGCAGTCCCCTTGCCAGCGTTTCAACAAATCAATTGACCTGTTGCCGCTAATTCCGAGATTTAAAAATTCCCACTCCTTATTAGGCATACATTCCTTAATAAGCTCGGCTGCAAAAAACGGATAGCCGCCACCGAGATTATGAGGATCGCTGCGGTCACGGCCTGCATCAGTAATGCTGTCTCCCTGAAATAATAAACGCATATAAAAGACTCCTTCGTTAAAAATTTAGCCGAGTGCGAAATACACTGCTTTGCAAAAACAACCGGAACGCTG
>DHNF01000103.1:0-2869 GCA_002409375.1 Ruminococcaceae bacterium UBA5423 | reverse complement strand
CCGCAGCAATGCATTTGTAGGGAACGCCGTCCCCGGCGTTCCGCTTTAAATATTTTATTATACGGTATATAAATCGTGTAGGGGCGCACCTGTGTGTGCGCCCGAATATGCGCCTTGCAAAAACAACCGGAACGCTGAGGACAGCGTTCCCTACGGTTTCAAGGTATCTATTTTAATGCCTGCTAAATAATAAAAATTGCTGCTTCTATAAGGTTCAATAGTGTTTTTTAATTATTCAGTAGGGGTGCACCTATGTGTTTGCCCGTGCATTTGCAATTGGCTATAATAAAATTGATTATAGATAATCCTATAGTAGGGGTATCTGAGCCGGGCTTTCAAGCAGATAATCGGCACCGGCAGCCACAAGCTCATCCCTGCCGCGAAATCCCCATAAAGCGCCCGCGCCCTTTAATCCGGCATTGGCGGCTGTATGCATGTCAACATCAGAATCCCCGACAAAAAGCGAGCGATCCGGCTTACAGCCGACACTTGCCAGCGCATTTAGTGTAACCTCGGGATCAGGTTTGTTTTTTCTCCCGCTTAGTGTACCGTAAACACCTTGAAAAAAGCATTGCCCGAATAAATGCGAAACAATTTTTTTAGCTTGTGCGTCGGGCTTGTTCGTTACAACAAATAAATATACGCCGCTTTCTTTAAGCTTTATAAGTGTTTCGGGCATTTTGTCATATGGCGCTGCAAATTTCAGACAGTCTCTGGAATATATGCTGTTATAATCCGTCATAACGCGTTCGATAATATCCGGCTTCGCACCGCCGGTTGCACGCTCGATAAGCTTGCGCACTCCATTGCCAACCATAAAGCGGTATTGCTCAATCGTCCACATATCAAAGCCGTTATTTTTCAAAGCTGCGTTTGCAGCATTAGCAATATCTTGCAGTGTATCGGCAAGTGTGCCGTCCAAATCAAGCACAATAGCATCCCATTTTTTTATCATCAAAATACCGTAACCGTAAAGGAAACGGAATCCTCCTCTCCCGGTGCCAGCAACCGCATACCGAGTTTATGCTCAAAAATGTTATCTTCACTTTGCAGTGTAGCCATGCCTGTCCACGGCTCAAGACATACAAACGGACTGTGCTTTATCGGTGACCACACTGCAAAGTAATCCATGCTGTGAAAATCCATCATAACGCCGTGCCCGCTTTTTTTGGATAAAAGACTAACCCTTCGAGACAACAGATTGTCAAATATCAGCGCATCGTTATAAAAAAGATTATGTGCTAAGTTAAAGGATTTTTGATGCTCTAAAACGCGCCTTCTTTCAGTTAAGATAATACCTTTTTCTAAATCGACAAACGGGCAGTCAGCAATTTCCGCTTTTTCAAATTCAATAATATAATCGGTAAAGCTTTCGCCGTCAATTAGCGGCACATTAAACCCGGGGTGTCCACCCACGCAAAACGGCATATTATGCTTTCCTGTGTTTTTTATCTTAATTTTTGTTGTAACAGAATTTTTTACAAGCGTATAGATTACACGAATTTCAAAATCATAAGGATATCCCTTTTTTGTGCTTTCGTCTGAACACAGCCTGAAAACAATGGTTTGTGTCTCTGAATGTTCAAGCTCCCATTCCGATGTCCTTGCAAAACCGTGAATCGGCAATACTATATCGCCCAAAGCAGATGCGGCGCGTCCGTTTCTTAATGATCCGACAAAAGGGAACAATATCGGCGCACGGCCATTCCAATATTCGGGATTGCCGTCCCATAAATAATCAATGCCGTTTGCCGACTTTATCCACTGCAACTCGGCCCCTAATGTGTCAGCACCAACCGATAATGCTTCGTTTTTTATTGTTGCAATCATTTTTTAACACCCCCGGAAATCATATGTTATAATACCGCATCTCTAAGCTTAAGGTCAAGCATTATTCTTGAAATGCACAATTGTATTACTCCCATTTAATTCATATTATCTTGACAACAAAGACCAATACTGTTACACTTTAAATCGCAAAAGGAGAATGCATTATGATTTTAATTGTAAAACAAAACACTGATAAAAAGCGGATTGACAATCTGATTTCACATTTTGAGGGTATGGGGTTTTCGTGCCACCCCAGCACAGGGTCACACACTACTATTCTCGGCATTATTGGGGACACATCGCGCATTGACATCAATGCGGTGCGTGCGCTGGACATTGTCGATGATGTCAAGCGCGTTTCCGAGCCTTACAAAGCGGCTAACCGAAAATTCCATCCCGATGATACAATTGTGCGCATTAGCACAATTGAGAACAGTGAAGTGCGATTGGGCGGCAATTATTTTGGCATAATCGCTGGACCGTGTTCGGTGGAAAGCGAGGAGCAAATCGTATCGATTGCCCGAGAAGTTAAAAAAAGCGGTGCCACATTGCTGCGGGGCGGCGCGTTTAAGCCGCGGACATCTCCTTATTCGTTTCAGGGTCTTCAAGCCGAAGGTCTTAAATTTTTAATGGCCGCAAAAAAAGAGACCGGACTTCCTATTGTATCCGAAATAATGGATTTATCCCATATCGAGCTGTTTGAAGATGTTGATATCATACAGGTAGGTGCGCGTAACATGCAGAATTTTGAAATGCTTAAAGCACTGGGACACTGCGGTAAACCTGTGCTTTTGAAGCGCGGGCTTGCAAATACAATTGAAGAATTGTTGATGAGTGCGGAATATATTATGGCAGGCGGCAACAGCAATGTTATACTTTGTGAACGCGGCATACGCACATTTGAAACAGTCACTCGAAACACGCTTGACATTTCCGCCGTTCCTGTGCTGCGCTATTTATCACATTTGCCGGTTGTTGTTGATCCCAGCCACGCTGCGGGTATACCCTGGCTTGTCGAGCCGCTGTAAAACGCATCAAT
>DHNF01000073.1:13479-20367 GCA_002409375.1 Ruminococcaceae bacterium UBA5423 | reverse complement strand
ATTTATGTAAGCGGCGGCAGGGAGTTTTTTGTTTGGGAATGCGATACAGCTTTTTACGCCACAAAAAGAGCAATAAAAAAAGACTTTGAGCTTTCCCAAAGTCTGCTTGATCTGCTGTATATGAATATGGACGATTATTTTGACATTTTTAACCGCATAGGGAAAGATGTGCAAAGCTTGGGCGGTGGAGGCGATACCGCCAGAGAAATCCCGCCCTCACTGAAAAGAGATTTTGATAGCCTCGCAAGCAAGCACGTTTATTTTGAGCTTTTGCGTATAGATTGGTTTGACCGATTAGACCGCTACGCAAAGGGTGAATCCATCACATTCAGATACAAAGACTTAACGCATATCCCTATGAACATCATTACATTTCAACACGGAATGAAAGCCATTTTATCAAAGGTATTGGATGTGCTGTCACCCGATAAGCCTATCCAAAAGAAAATGGCGAATCTGTATGAGGATAAATACGCCGGAGTAAACGACAGGTTTGATTTCAAGCCGATCTCCACGGACTTTGAACGTGTTGACATCAATACGTTTGCCGAAGTGTTGTACCCGAAAACCATTGGTGATATTGTGGATTTCTTTTTGCGTGAGATTGTCAAGCGGGAATTGACTTTTAAGCAATGCAGAAGCTGCGGCAAATACTTCCCCGCGATCACCGTGCATGGCAATTCGGAGTATTGCAACCGCTTGTTTCAGGATACAGGAAAGACCTGTAAAGAGATTGGTTCGGCAAAGGTGTATCAGGCAAAGGTTGAAAACAGTCCGGTTATTCAGGCGTATAACAGGGCTTACAAAACACACTTTGCAAGAATAAAATACAAGAAGATGACAAAAGAGGATTTTCAGGCTTGGGCGGAGCTTGCCCGAAAATTCCGTGATGAAGTAACGGCAGAGAAAATGACATTGCAGGAATATGAGGAATGGCTGAAAAGGCAATAATATTCCAATACCAAATCTTACTAATACTATTTAACAATTTGGTAATTTTGGTGTATATTTCCTATATTGAGTTATTTACAATACATGACAGATGAGGGTGATTCCAATGTGCTAATAAAAAATAAAATTTGTAATTAAAAAGAAAAAAGGAGGATGTACAAATGTATAGAAGTATTCATAGAATGATTTCCTGTATAGCTATTTTATCAATATTACTGACACTTCTTGCTTTTCAATCAATATCTGCTGAACAAATTGAAAAAATCTCTCCGGTACTTCTTGAAAGGATGAGCGAAGTAAAAGACAATGAACTTATTCCTGTCTCGGTTTGGACGGTTGATATTGACCATAACGGTATTAAGGAAAAAGCCGAGGAAAATGTTCAGATAATAAAAAATGCTGTCACTCAGAAAGACATGTCTATAAAGGCTGCTTTAGCCAAAAATCTAATCTGCTCTGGTGATGATATCGGTGAATTAAACGATACTCAATTATATATCGAGGCCAAAAGAAAAATTTACTCTGATAAATATACACAAGCGAATAAAGAATCCTTAGAAAAAATCCTTCCTCAAGACAAGTTGACAAATAACGCGATGATGGATAATCCGACCGTTACATGGATAAGTCAATATACCCCGCTAGTTAAGTTAAGTTTAACAAAAGCTGAAATCTTAGAGATTGAAAAAAAGGATATCATAGAGTATATTTATCTGGATAAATACGAAATGATTCAACCGGACCCGATACTTGTGCAACCAGAGTCAGCGGGAAATGGTACGACTCCGGCTAATATATGGCAGGGTACTACTAACATAACATATGTTCGGGATACCTTAGGATATACAGGTAGCGGGATAAAAGTTGGCCTGTACGATGGTGGCGTATTGCGATATAACGATTCCGCCATGGTGCCATACAGAAGTGTATTTACAACCTTGCAGAATTCCGGTCGTTTAATAGCTGATCCAAGTGCTCCTACTGGAGATCCTTCTCATGCTGCTTTTTGTGGTTCCCTAATTGCTGCAACCGATGGCAGTGTTCGTGGTGTTGCTCCTGGTGTTAGTTTGTATTCTACCACAGGTGGTGGAAGAACCGGTGGAATGGAAGGGGCATATGAATGGATGATTTCGCAAGGAGTCAATGTTATTTCTTGTTCAATTGGTTGGAGCGGATATAACGAATATGGGTATATTTCTCAATGGTTTGATCATATAGCAATTCAACATGATATAACTACTGTAATAGCAGCTGGAAATTCTGGAAGTACTGGTATTACGGGAGGAGGAATGAGCTATAATTCAATTACAGTAGGCTCAAATGATGATCGTAACACCATTTCGCGTACCGACGATGATGTTTCCGATTTTTCTTCCTATATAAATGATTATAGTTCATCCCTACCCATGAAACCTGATCTTGTAGCTCCAGGAGACGGGATAATGACACCTTTAGGGCCAAGCGGCGGTACCAGCCTTTCATGTCCTGAAGTGGCAGGTGTTATCGCCTTACTGTATCAGATAAGACCAGCCTTAACAGTAAATCAGGCATTGACGAAATCGATATTACTATCCGGAATCGATGACTGCGGCTATTTGTTAATGAGATCCTCCTATCCCGGCAGTAATATATGTGCCATGTGGTGGGATTCTGGTGCCGGGATGTTGGATGCAAAGGCGGCAAGATATGTGGCGGCCAACAATCGGTACGTTGGCGTTACGATGGGTTCAGGCAGCACACTATATACTAAAACTTTTACCGTATCCGCAAGTGACACTCTGACGCGAGTAAATTTATCGTGGTTAAAAAACAACCGTTTGTCAGGAAATCATGGTTCGTATAATCCTCCATCAAATCCGAGTTGTGCCGTTTTATATTTAGAAGTCGTCGCGCCTAACGGGACGGTATATAAATCGGAACGCAATGGTGGTAATGTCCAAAACATTTGCTTTACCCCACCGGTAACAGGTACATACACGATTCGCGTTAAGAAAATCAGTGCGCCGTCCAGTGAGCCGAATGTTTATTTCGGATTGTCATGGTACTGATTTAGTAGAAATCTATGTCTGCCAGCTTGCCCCCGCGACAGCGGCGGGCGACCGGTCCATAAATTAAGGGGGGTCGATATGAGTTCAATTTGCAGTAAAAACAATTGGCGAATGAAAACGTTATGGCCTTTACTCATTGCCCTTGCCGTAACCGTTATGCTTTTGGCGTTCGGCGGCTGTTCCGAACCCACGGAATCCAGTAACGCCGACGTGTCCTCAGACGCAGTCCCGCAAACCGGAACAAGTGCGGATAAATCCAATATTCCGTTCACCGTGAGCGTATACAGAAACATTCGGGTTTCGGATAACAAATCCGATTTTGACGCCCGGATACTCCGGACTTTTTCGGAATTGACCGCATTCTACGACGCCGATAATCATGAAAGTAATATAAATTATATCGAGAAATACCACAATTCTTTTTTTGATGAAAACGCCGTCATACTCTTATGTATAAAGCGTACGAGCGGCTCCATAAGGGACAGGATTGATAAGGTGTCAAGGGAAAACGGAAAGCTGGCAATTCAGTATACGACCCTTCATCCAACGCCTCAAACGGGTGATATGGCATATTGGCGGATTTTGATTGAAGTGAAAAAAACGGATGTCGGGAATATAGCGGATATTGTTCCTCGGCAAAGGGAGGAAACCCTGCCGTCGGGCAAAGCCTTCAAGCAAGATTCACTCGAGTACATTTCATAGGCGGATAAGTTTAAGCTTTGAATAACGGCTCTATGTCAATAGTTGGGTAAGCCCAACCATTGACATAGAGCCGTTATATTTACAAGAGGTTTGTTTTTGTTGATATGTTGATTTGATGTGGAACGCAATATCATAAATACTGGAGTAATACTGTGTGCGCCCGAAAATGCGCCTTGCATAAACAACCGGAACGCTGAGGACAGCGTTCCCTACGGTTTCAAGGGATCTATTTTAATGCCTGCTAAATAATTAAAAAATGCTGCTTCATAAGGTTCAATAGTGTTTTTTAATTATCCGATTAATTCGGGTGCACCTGTGTGTTGCGCCCGAATATTTAATAAAGATTGGAGAATAAAAAATGACTGAAAAAGAAAAAGCAGCAAGAGGTATGTTGTACAACGCAAATTATGACAAAAGATTAATTGAAGAACGCAATTATTGTAAGGGGTTGTGTCATGAATACAATCAACTGCATCCATCAATAGTTGCTGAGCGAAAGAATATAATGCATAAAATACTCGGCAAGACATCAACTGATTTTTTAATTGAACAACCGTTCATGTGTGATTATGGTTATAACATCGAGATTGGGAATAATTTTTACGCTAATCACAACTGCATAATTCTTGACTGTGCCAAAGTGACCTTCGGGGACAATGTGTTTATTGCGCCAAACTGTGGATTCTACACGGCGGGGCATCCTATTGATGCAGAACGAAGAAATCAAGGGCTTGAATTCGCATATCCGATAAAGGTTGGCAACAATGTTTGGATTGGCGGAAATGTAGTGGTGCTCCCGGGAGTGAATATTGGAGATAATGCAATAATAGGAGCCGGAAGTGTTGTGACAAAGGACATACCTTCATATACTGTAGCAGTCGGCAATCCATGTAAAGTTATTCGTGAAATTTAACGACGGAATTGTGAAATATTAGTATAAGGCATCAAACAACATATATGATTGGCACATGGCTCAGTTTTTTTGAAAGCTGCTCTCTCAAAAATTGCTCACCTTCCGCTCGGACATCTTCACGATAACAATATTTACCCCGTCCTCGTCCGGTCATCAGGGATTTATCAAATAACTCTACTGCTTTTGGAAACGCATCTTTATTAATTGCGCGGTGAACATAGCTATACGTCATAAAAATAATTTCAATAAATAAGTCTTTTTTCGCCTTTTCTGAAAGCCGATCTGACAACTGCTCGATTAACCGTTTGTACAACTCCTTCCAATTGTCTACTAAAACAACAGGAGCAATCAGTAGACCCACTTTATATCCCGCATCGCACATTTTATTAAGTGCATTAATTCTTGATGTTAAATCCGATGTTCCAAACTCAACCTTGCGGATGACCTCTTGTGGATTTACGCTCATGCGCATAATAATCCGTTTTCTATGACGCAGCCCAAGAAGAGGCTCGACCATATCAAACTTTGTCGGGAATGTAAGAAAACCTTTTTCGGGTTCGGAAAACTTTTCTATTGTCCATTCTAAATTTTGCGTTATAGTGTTTTCGAGTACAAGATCGCTGTTGCTGCCAATTTCAAAGACAAGGTCTTTTTCCGAACGACCTGCTGTTTTTATTAGCTTATCCATCATCTGCTCACGATTGACAAACAGTCTGAGATAGGAGCATTTGTTATAGTTGCAGACCAGATAGCAGTAAAGGCACATTGCGCTGCACCCGGACGAGGTGTACGGTACCAAAAAATCGGACACCTTGTGGTTTGGCACGTGTTTTAATGACTTTCTTACACCAATAATCAGGTGCTTCTTCATTTTTGCGAACTCTTTATTTTCATTTTTACGAAGCTGTTCAATATTATTATGGCTTTCAATTGGTATCCATGGAACATGATTAAATTTCTCCCGAAATTGCTTGCCAAGCTCATATTCAAGCACAGCGGGTTCGTAAAATACCTTATCCGGATACAAGAAGTCATCACCTTTATATTTAACTTTAGTATTAGTATTACCAAAGCACATGGCAGCATACAGGCACTGTAACATCATTTTAAATCTGGATTGAAAAAGTGCAAAAAAATTTGCGTAAAACTGTATACTTATGACAACCACCATTTGACAGCTTTCCTCTTTATCGCGTACAATTAAAGTGGGGCGTTTTCCTTATCAAAAACAAAGGGGAGGATACCGTGTGGGCAGTTTAGAATTAGACAGAGAGCAGCTGCAGTCTTTGATGCGGGATTTTTATATTTTGAGCGGAGTAAAAATTGCTGTTTTTGACAACGAATGTAACGAAATTGCCGCCTACCCCAATGAACACTGCGCCTTTTGTTCAATGTTACGTTCCAGTCCGGCAGCAGAACAGCTTTGCAAGCAGAGTGATAACAAGAGTTTTGACATATGTAGGCAAGCCAAAAAGCTGGTCATTTATCACTGTCACGCCGGCCTAGTGGAGGCTACGGCTCCTCTAATCTTTGACGGTCTGGTGATCGGGTATATCATGTTCGGCCAAATTACCGATCAACCGGATAGGGAAGCTGTCAAAGACAGGCTATCCTCTTTATTACAGCAGTATAATCTTCCGCCGCAGAATGATCTCGGTATTAGGTACAAGAGTACGGAACAGATACATGCCACTGCAAAAATTCTGGAAGCATGTATACTTTATGTACTTCAGAAAGAAATGATCTCACTGGAAAAAGAACAGTTCATCTTTAAACTCAATCAATATATAAAAGATCATATATCTGGCCCGATTACAGTGGAAATGCTGTGCGACGCTTTTTTATACAGCCGAAGCAGGCTGTACGACCTGACCAATCGCTATTTAGGTATGGGAATAGCAAAATATATTGTGAATAAAAGAATAGATATGGCAAAGCATCTTTTGAAAAATACCGATCTTCCGATTTTTTCTGTTGCGGAGCAAACCGGATTTTCTGACTATAACCATTTTTGCCATGTATTTAAATCAAGAACCGGAGTATCCGCCTCAAAGTACCGAAAGGATTGGCAGCAAAAATATACCGAAAAATAGGCATAACATTCACCAAAAGATATTTTCCACCAACCAGAAGTGGTCCGATATTGGACTGCTTTTTTATTTTTTTAACTATAAATTATAGTAAAACCGGACAAAAACACAAGTTTAAAAACGATTATATCTATTAAAATTATTTTCAAAAGTTTATTATAAACTTATACTGATTCTCATTAAA
>DHNF01000073.1:6983-13201 GCA_002409375.1 Ruminococcaceae bacterium UBA5423 | reverse complement strand
TTTTAACAAGAAACAGTATTAGACTTATTACGAGGAGTGATAGTATGAACGCCATTGATGTAATTAAAAGAGCACAGGCAAACAAAACCATTGTTCCCGCATTTAATGTCCCATATTTGCCAATGGTAAAGCCGGTCATCGAGGCAATTTGCGATGAGGATTGTGTTGCAATGGTCCAGGTTGCAAGGCTGGAGTGGGAGAAATTTGAAAGCAAAAGCCTTGAGGCGGTTGCAGAGGAATATTTTAAA
Source organism: Ruminococcaceae bacterium UBA5423 (assembly GCA_002409375.1). Taxonomy (GTDB): domain Bacteria; phylum Bacillota; class Clostridia; order Oscillospirales; family Acutalibacteraceae; genus Avimonas. Next base: position 12,953 of record DHNF01000073.1, on the reverse strand, counting down.
TTTTATGACCCGAAATTTACTCTGTTGCATCTGGACCACGTTCCGGCAATAGACGAGGATCTGCAGACAGTCGATGTCCTTCCTATCATCGAGCGCGCCCTTGCGGTAGGCTACCAATCGGTGATGGTAGATGGCTCCAGACTCTCCCTTAAGGATAATATCTCTTTGACACAGGAAGTCTCAGCACTATCTCGTTCAAAGGGTGTTGCCGTAGAAGCAGAGCTGGGTGCTGTCGCAGGCCATGAGAAAGATGGAATTGGCATGAGTTATGAGGAACTGTTTAGAACCCGCAAAGGCTTTACAAAGCCGGAGGAAGCAAAGCAGTTTGCCGAGCATTCAGGCTGTGACTGGCTTTCTGTGGCCGTAGGTAGTATACACGGTTCGATTGCCGAAGGAATTAGAGAGCAAAAAAAGCCGGAGGCAAGGCTGGATATCGAACATATTGTAAAACTGAAAGACGCAACCAATAATATGCCACTGGTACTTCATGGCGGAACAGGCATTAGTCAGTCTTACATACTGGATGCTGTGGAAAACGGTATTGCAAAGATAAACATTGGTACAGACATCCGCCAGCCCTATGAAGCAGCCATGAAGGAATATGGGGATATGGAACTTGCCAGAGAACAGGTGTATTTAAAAACCCGTTGGGTGATACATGATTTTTTAAAGATTACCGGAAATAAGAGTCTGATTGGTCAGACAGCTTTTTAATGCTTGAACAGTATCATATTAATTGAAGGTAAACCAGAAGATTGTGGTGAGCCATATACTTTTATACTGAAAATAAGGGGGAAATATTGTTATGAAAAAGCAGAATTTTGCTCTATGCTTTGGAAATCGAGGGTTTATGCCCGGAGAGCTGATTTTAGGTGCCAGAGAGGATATGGCCCGTGCGGTGACGGCTGCCGGATATGACTATATAATGATGGATGAAACCGCCACCCGTTACGGGGCTGTAGAGACCCGAGACGAGGGACGGTTATATGCGTCATGGCTCAAGGAGCATGAGGGTGAGTATGATGGCGTTATTTTTTCTATGCCTATTTTTGTGGATGAAAACGGTGCCATAGAAGCTTTGAGAGATGCCGGAGTGCCCATTCTCATGCAGGCTTACCCCGACGAAATCGGCAAGATGGATTTTCAGAACAGAAGAGATGCATATTGCGGCAAATTCAGCGTTACCGATGTGTTTACCCAGTATAATGTACCCTTTACGGTCATGAAACCCCATGTGGTACACCCTTTAAGCGATACTTTTGCCCAAAATATAAAGGACTTTGCGGCGATATGCAGAGTGGTCAATGGGATGAAAAGATTTACTGTGGGATGTATCGGCGCACGAACTACTGCCTTTAAAACTACACGGTTTGATGAAATTACACTACAGAAATATGGTATAACGGTGGAATCCTTTGATTTGTCAGAGCTTATTTTCAAGGTGCAGAGCATGGACGATCATGCACCCGGGATTGCAGAAAAAATCGAACGACTAAACAGCTACACCAACTGCTCCAACGTGCCGGCAAAAAATATGACCACCTTGGCAAAAATCAGCCTTGTTATCGACGAATATATTGCAGAATATCATTTGGATGCAATAACTCTGCGCTGCTGGAACGAAATGGAGACTATTCTTCGGGTATGTCCATGTGTACTGCTCAGCGAGCTGAATGACAGAGGGATTGTGGCATCCTGTGAAATTGACCTTTGCAGCGCAATTACAATGAGAGCAATGAATTTGGCAAGCAGTCTGCCCACCGCTGTTCTGGATTGGAACAACAATTATGGTGATGAGGATAACAAGGTTATTCTATTCCACTGCGGACCGGTTGCGCAGACGCTTATGACCGCCAAAGGAACAGTAACGGAACATAAAATGTTTGCAAAGGGCGATCCCGGTTCTGGCTGGGGAAGCAATGAAGGGCGTATCAAGCCGATGCCTATTACCATATCGAACTGTCAGACCAAGGACGGTAAGCTAATTATATACCTTAGCGAAGGGCGGTTTACTGACGACCCCATTGAGGACGCTTTTTTCGGTTGCGGGGGTGTTGCTGAAATTCCCGATCTTCAAAACAAGCTGATTAAGCTTGCCAGAGGCGGCTTTAAGCATCATACCTCCATTGGTGTGGGACATATGAAAAAAGTGCTGGAGGAAGCCTTCCGGGTTTATTTAAACTATGAGTTTGTATCTATTAATTAGTCGGGAGGGAGATTTATGTTGATTGCTGGGCTGGATATTGGCACGACGGGCTGTAAAATATCTGTTTTTAAAGAAACAGGGGAATTTGCAGGAAAAGTATATCAGGAATATACGGTCATACGTACCCAAAATGAGCACGAGGTGGATAGCAGTGCTATCTGGGCAGCGGTCAGACAAATTATACGAAAGGCGTCAGATCAATATGGTGTAATCAACGGAATTGGGATTACCAGCTTTGGTGAGTCTTTTGTCCTGCTGGATGAAAAGGATGAGCCCCTTCATCCCGCCATGCTGTATACAGACCCCAGGGGACAGGAGGAATGCGCCGCCCTGACGGCAAAGCTGGGTGCAGAAAAAATAATACAGATTACTGGTCTTAACCCGCACTCTATGTACAGTCTGCCAAAGCTTATGTGGATCAAAAACCATAGGCCGGAGATCTTTGCCCGTGCCAGACGAGTATGTCTGATGGAAGATTATATTGTATATCTTCTATCCAAAAAAGCGCAAATAGATTATTCACTGGCCAGCCGAACTATGGCCTTTGATATTCACAGCCTTTCCTGGAGCAAGGAAATTTTACAGGCGGCAAAAATTGATGCCGGAATTTTCTCCATTCCCGTACCCACCGGAACAAGCGCCGGAAAGATCCGCCGGGCACTGGCAACAGAACTTGGTATATCCGAGGACGCTGAAATAGTTTCAGTCAGTCATGATCAAGTGGCGGCGGCTATTGGCAGCGGTGTGTTTGAAAAGTCTCTTGCGGTGGACGGTGCAGGAACTGTAGAGTGTATTACGCCGGTTTTCTCTGACCTAAAGCATATCAAGCAGCTGGCAGAGAATCATTACTCTATCGTGCCCTACATCATCCCCGGAACATATGTCTGCTATGCCTTTTCCTTTACTGGTGGTGCTCTTGTTAAGTGGTTTGTGGATAATTTGGCAGGATATGCTGCACAGCAGGCCAAAAGAAAAGAAATCAGTATTTACCGTGAGCTTGAGGACAACTGGGGGAATGCCCCTACAGGGCTTTTGGTCCTGCCTCACTTTGCCGGCGCTGCAACTCCGTATATGGACGCAGGCTCCAAGGGTGCAATTGTGGGGCTGACCCTTGCAAACACACAGCACGACATACACCTGGCAATTATGGAGGGTGTCTGCTATGAAATGCTTCTCAATATTCGGCAACTTGAAAAAGCAGGGATAATGATAAGTCAGCTTCACGCTACAGGCGGCGGAGCAAATAGCCGGGTCTGGATGCAGATGAAGGCCGATGTCCTCAATCTGCCTGTTACAGCACTTCAGTCTGTAGAGGCGGGCGCGACCGGGAGCGCTATGCTGGTGGGTGTGGCGACAGGCATATTTGCGAATTTGAACGACGCGGCAAAATTGATGGTTGTCCCTAAAGAGACTTATTATCCTCGCCGAGAGGTACATGAAGAATATTTGAAATATTATGAAAGATACCAAATGCTCTACCAAGCCATACGTCCGCTTGTTTAAAGTAATTGCCGGCTGTTTACAATCCAAATTCTTTATATGACTCTTGCTAAAACGCCTGTTTTTTAATATGATATAACAAAGCACTTGTATAGGAGCGGATTATGAAAATTTATAAATTTAAAAAAGCTATGCCAGTATGGATCAAGGGCAAACAAAAAGAGATGAACGTGACCTGCGGAATACATACGGTCGTTACATTTAAACCAGACAAAACATATATGTTTTCGGCTGCAACGTCAGGGTTTTACAGGTTTTTTGTAAACGGTAAGTTTGCTTTTTATGGTCCTGCCCGCTGCGCACACGGCTACTACAGGGTTGACAGAGTAGATTTGACCCCATATTTAAAAAACGGTGCAAATCATATTGCAATGGAAGTTGTAAATTACTATATCAACAGCTATTATAGCCTGTATCAGCCGGGTTTCGTGCAGGCGGAAATATCGGAAGATGAAACTGTTTTGGCAGCTACTATGACAGAAAGTGGTGGATTCACTTCAATTTTGGTTGCAGACAGGATTCAAAAGGTGCAAAAGTATAGCTTTCAGAGGGCGTTTGGAGAATGCTATCGCCTTCATGCCGGCAGTTTTGTTTGGAGAAACGGCGATTTTACGAACGAGACTAAAGTGGAGCTGGAGCAGACAGAAGAAAAGAGGCTTATTCCACGGGAACTGCCGATGAATAATTTTCAACATGTTACTCCCAAGATAGTTGCGTATCGTGGTCAAGTGCGTACAGGTATAAAACCCCCGGGCTACAAAAAGGATAGATCTCTTGTCAATATCAGTTTGCAACAGAGGGGTTTTAAAGAAGAAGAGTTGGAAGTTCACCTCAGTGATGAGGTGCAGGAGCTGGACTACTATGATAAAAAGAAAATCTCATTGGATTATCATAGTAAAACTGTCCTAAATACACTGGAATATGAAATTGTAAGCTTTTCAAATGAGAAAACGGGGTTCATAGGTATGAACATCCATTGTGTGCAGGATGGAGTTCTATACATTATGGTGGATGAAACATTGACCAATCAAGATGTGGATCCACTCAGCATGGAATGCCTAAATGTCATCAAGCTGGAACTGAAAAAGGGTGAATATAATTTTCTTTCTTTTGAACCGTTTGGGTTTATGTATATGAAAATAGTCTGCATCAGTGGCAGTTTTGAACTTGATAACATACATATTCGTGAACTTTCTTGTCCGATTTCGATTCACTCTTCATATACAGGTGATAATCCCCGACTGGCACAGATTTTTGAAGCGGCAAAGGAAACATTCTGTCAGAATTCGTCTGACATCTTCATGGATTGCCCGACCAGAGAGCGGGCTGGTTGGCTTTGCGACAGCTTTTTTACTGCCCGTGCGGAGCGTGCATTTACTGGAGATAATAAAATTGAAAAGGCCTTTTTGTTAAATTTTCTGTTAGCAGATAAGTTTGAATATATTCCGGATGGTATGCTCCCGATGTGCTATCCTGCTGATCACTTTGATGGTGTATTTATTCCAAACTGGGCGATGTGGCTTGTAATTGAATTGCACGATTATTATAACCGTACAGGGGATATGGCCTTTGTGCAGTCATTCAAGCAGAAGGTGTATGCACTGCTCGACTACTTTAGACCCTTTGAAAATGAATTTGGTTTGCTGGAGAAGCTGGAAGGCTGGGTGTTTGTTGAGTGGTCGCACGCCAACAATTTGGTGCAGGATGTAAACTATCCCAGTAACATGCTATATTCTGCTATGCTGAAATGTGCCGGAAGCCTTTATCAGGATGAGGCATTAATGCAAAAAAGCAATAATATAGCCGGTATGATTCGTCAGCGCTCCTTTGACGGGGAATATTTTGTGGACAACGAAATTCGCAAAGATGGCGAACTAAAGTTAACTGGTGAACGCACGGAAACGTGCCAGTATTATGCGTTTTTCTTCGATATTGTAACACCCGAAAGTCATTTTGAGCTATGGAACCGGCTGATCAATGAATTTGGTCCCGAACGTATGGAGAAGAAGCTGCATTTGGACATCTATCCGTCCAATGCATTCATCGGTAATTATCTTAGACTTGATATCCTAAGCCGATATGGTCTGCACAAGCAGTGCATGGATGAAATTGAAGGATATTTCGGTTACATGGCAGACAGGACCGGAACACTGTGGGAAAACATAACGGATCATGCCAGCTGTAACCACGGATTTGCGTCCTATGTTGCATATTTAATTAAAAATGCGGAATTAGCAGCCGTTTAATACTAATATCCGATTAAA
>DHNF01000073.1:6500-6823 GCA_002409375.1 Ruminococcaceae bacterium UBA5423 | reverse complement strand
AATACTAATATCCGATTAAAAGAGTTTGTAGTCGCAAATCTTTATTCTGATTATGACAAATCAAGCAAAACCTCTAAGGGTTTTGCTTGATTTGTTTACTGTTTTGTAAAAGCGAAACTAAAATATTTAACTTTAATCATCTGCCAGCTTGCGTATCAAATCAAAAGCGAATGTTAGCTCCTCGATCGAACAATGATTCTGAACAAAGTGTGTTGTGCAGCATGCCCATCGTTTGCCTTTTAACAAAGAAAACACCCTGCGTACTTCACTCTCCAGACGTGTTAGGTTACCAAATCCAAGCGTTGATTGTACACAGACACCGC
>DHNF01000073.1:0-6356 GCA_002409375.1 Ruminococcaceae bacterium UBA5423 | reverse complement strand
CCAAAATACCAAATTTATCGGCATATTTTTCTAAATACAGAGAATACGGCATATTTGCGTTTTCTTGCCATGGATGTATAAAATCGTATCCAATCTCGGTGATATAATCCAACGCCGGAGTGATGCAACCATCACTATGCAAGCTTGTGAGTACATTATATTTCTTGTATTCCTGTACCATTTGTACATGAAACGGGAATATTAGTTCCTTAAACATGTTTTCGCTAAACATCAGACTGTTTTGGGATCCCCAATCGTCCGATACATGTATTCCGTCAACGCCCAATTCGATTAGATTATGCGCATGTTTTATGTTCCATTCTACTAACCGCTGGTAGACCTCTTTTATTTTGTCCGGATAAAGGGCAAGATACATCAGATGGTTTTCAATGCCGAAAACCCCGTTTAGCGCTTCAAACACTCCGTTTGTCTGAACATAGTTAAATCTATCCCGTTGGCTGTGGTGCTTAACGGCGGCAACAACATCATTATAATCATCAGTGCTGTTAAGGTCATTTAGCGGAAAACTTAGAAATACCTCCGGAGTAATTTCCTCTGAGCAGTTTATTAAATCATATAGTTGATTGCTGAAAGGATTTGGACCGCCGAAAATATGTGCCATATCAAAGGCGTAAGAATCCTCGAATTGCTCGACGGAACCAAAGGCGGCTGAAATCTCGTCTGATAGATTTTCAGACACCCAGCCGTAGATAGGGGTTCTTCTCATGGAATCCCCCTGCATGGTTTGTTTAACCAGCTGCTTTGATGTCATTGTTATCCCTCATTTTTTAGTTTTTATTTAATATACACTAATCAAGGGTTAGGTTAACACAATTTCGCCCATGTTTCAAATACTTTGTACACATTGTCCGGATTCGCACCTGGACCAAACTCAAGCTGAGCGATACAGCCCCCATTATCCCATAGATTATCATATACAAGTTTGACAGCGTTCTCAATCTCGGCAAGTGTTCCATTCGGAAGAAGGTTTTGCCTGTCGATTTCACCCCAAAAGGTGATTTTGCCTCGGAACTGTTTCAAGTTTTCGACCCCCATGCAAAAAATCTGACAATTGATTGCATCAAGTCCAAGTTTTATTAGATGTGGAATAATATCGAGCGTATATCCGTCTGAGTGCATAAATATCTTTTTGTTGTAACTATGCGCAATCTCTATATAATCCTTATACATAGGCTTGAAGATAGCGCACCAGAGGCTGGGATTGATTAACAGGCTCTTTTGAGAACCCCAGTCATCCATGAATTGCAGTGCATCCACATCTGTTTTGGCCCATTTTATCATCAGACGGCAATAATAGTCGTGCATCCTATCCATAAAATTAATCATTTTTTTCGGCATGTCCAACAAATCGATATATAGGTTTTCTGTACCACGGATAAATTGCAGCTGCTCAAAGGGGCGCGGACAACAGCCGCTTATCATAAACCTATCTGTCTTTTCACACTCGGAATTTACCTGATCAATATCAAAACTAAGCAGTTCCTTCGGGATATGAATATTTTCGGCATAATCCCAATCATAATCGTCAACCGGTATGAGAGGTTCTTTTACTTCACCGATTACACCCCTATGGATATTCTTGAATTTGCATCCCCACTCGTCAACATATTCACCGATGGCATATGGATCGCCTTTTGTTTGGGGTGGAATCCTAAGTTCAACAAAAACTCCGCCAATGTCGTTCGGGAAGTCACGTTTAATCCTTTTGACCATATCCTCATGATGCTGTACTGCCCATGGAAGATGCCACATATCCCTTGGCACACGATCCAACTTATTTTTGAATTCAAGAGTATTTTTTACAAGTTCCCTTGATGTCATAATTTTCGCTCCTATTTCTAAGATTCATAGGTCGCCCGTACATTTCGCAATGATCTATAAAGACTTATAGCCAAATTAAAACTCAATGAACCAGTGTCCATGCGGGTGAACAGGTATGACGCAATTAACTGTAAAACACAGTTATGATTTTGCCGGTTTGTTATTCCCAATCATCTATGAACGTCAGCACTTGCAAATCTGATTTGCTTATAGGTTGAGCAGAATGCACCCGAATTGTCAACGGCACGCCTGCCGGCATATCAAAATAGTTGTCATCGAACTTTGCCCCAGGGGCTTTCAAATAAACTGTGCGGGCAACAGTATCTGATTCAAGGCACACAAGGTATGAACCGTTGGATATTTTTTTCAGATCAACCGAAACGGATGGAGATGGTAAATCAAGACTATCAAAGGGAAGCGCGCAGTAGCTGTTCCAGACATTCAGTTCGCTGTTTTTAATTTGGATAAAAAACATGGAGTTTTTGCGTTTTAGATCAAAGCTGGATAAATCGCTTATCAATGACGATCCACGACGGATAGTTATCATTTCATAATTCTGAGAAGTGATGAGCTTACCGTCGAGGTCCTGCTGAATTATGCAAACATCGGCCAAGACGGAATTCGGCGTATCGTTAATTACATAGGCTTTTATACCGTCCTTATGTAGAGTTATCACAGGCAGGATAGGGCGGCAGGCACGTTTCATACCAAAGTAGCCAGCTTTTTTGGTCAAATAATAGTCGATAATTGCCCAACTTCCGCAAGGCCAAATATCGTTAAGCATCCAAAGCAGCGCACCGGAACAGTCGAATGTGCGAGAGCGGTGAAATTCCACATCTGCTTTAATATGTTCAAGCTGAAGAATCGAGGATTTTTTTGCGAAATCCTCAAGACTTTCAACCTTACCGAAATGCTGGGATGCAAGACGCTGCTGCTGTATAACAAAATTCTCATTTAAGCCGTCATAAGGATTACCCCGCACATGAAGAGCCCAGATATCATCGGGGGGCCAAAGGCTTGCTTTGGGAATGTATTTTCGTATATTTTCCACAGGTGAGCTGCCCATACAGGCGATTTCAGACATCAACGGGACCTCAAGCTTAGCAAGCTCCCGCTTATATTGAGATGCGTGTTTATTTAACACAGCGGTCATGCTACTCAAATGTACATCACCTGAGGTAAAGCAGTTTCCAGGTTTTTCATATCCAAACGGTGAATTGTATATGTATGGACGCGTGGGGTCAAGATGGTTTGCAATGCCGCGAAAAAGAAATTTGAATGATTTTTCACCTTTACACGGCTCGTCATTTATACCGCCGGGGCGCTCGTTTCCACCGGACCATAAAACAATGCATGGGTGGTTGCGCAGTCGTGTGACTTGCTGAATAAGCTCTTTTTCCACTTTTTCTAAAAATCCCGGGAATTCGTCGGGAAGTTCGGCGCAGGAAAACATAAAGTCCTGCCAAATCATAATGCCGAGTTCATCGCAAAGGTTGTAAAACACATCTTTTTCATAAAAGCCGCCGCCCCATACACGCAGACAGTTCATATTCCCCTCAGGGACCATGGTAAGAAGCTTTCGGTATTTTTCGTCTGTGACCGAACCGGTAAATATATCTGAATTCACCCAGTTTGCGCCTTTTAGGAATACAGGAACACCATTAATCTTCACATTAAATTTCAAAGCCTCTAAGCTGTCGGTAGGGGTTTCGTCTACTTCAACTTCTCGAAAGGCGAACCGTCCATTATACTGGTTTACGGTTACGCCGTTTTCAAACAATTCTGCCGAGTACTCATACATATGCTGTTTGCCGTATCCCGCGGGCCACCACAGCAACGGGTTCTGAATTTGCAGGATATACTGCTTATTACCAGAGAGGGGTATATCATCTATATTAAAAACCTGAGTAGTGCCACCGCCTGAAACCGTCAGCCTGATGCTTCGTTGTGCCTTTGAGCGGCGGTTGTCACCAAAGATGAAGAAAAATACTGCGTGCCCGGTATTCTGTGCCCTCACAAATACATCCCGAATAGGGCTGGCAATATAGCTTTGCAAGATGACTTCGTCGAAAATACCGGTAGCCAAAAGCTCGGGCGCCCAGTCCCACGAAAAATGGCACTGTGATTTGCGGATAAATATACGCTCATGATGAAAGCATGCGGAATATCCTTCATGCGGGTATTTGTTGATTTCCTTCGCGGTTGATTTAATCATGACTGCCAGGATGTTTTTACCTGTCCGAATAGCATGGCGCACATCAAACGTATATCGGTAAAACATGCTGCTTGTGCTGCCAATGTGTATTCCGTTCAAATAAATATCTGAAAAGGTGTCGATCCCTTTAAATGTAAGTTCAGTAATCCGTTCAATAAAATTGTCCCTGATGTGGAACTCCTTTATAAAACACCAGTTGCGTTCAGCAACCCATTGACATTTGCTTACGTTGTTTCCGAAAAAAGGATCGGGTATCTTGCCTGCACGGAGCAGGTCCATGTGAATATCTCCGGGCACGCTGGCCGGCATAAGATCTTCTGCGTACGCATTAATGGATAATTTCTGTGCATCTGTAATGTCATATACAGCCTTGACCATCCACTCGCCACATAAATTCAATTTTCCCATTGAGTTTCTCCTCTGTTTTATTCAACTAGACCGGTGCGGTCAATGCTTTCAATAAATTTATTCTGAATTGCAAAAAACATTATCAATAAAGGGATTACACAGATTGCTGCCCCTGCCATGATGACGCCCAGTGTAAATGTCTCCCGGGTCGCGAGACCGTCCTGCGTGACTGAGGTTTGCAGGGAATTTAGAGTATCCTGCATCTGAGGCAGAATCTGCGGCAAAAGATAATCTTTCGCATTGCTCAAATAGATGGAAGGTTCAAAATAGTCGTTCCAGTGCCAAACGACGGATAGTACAGTACACACCAGCATGACCGGTCCGCTAGTAGGGATAATTATTTTAAGAAATGTACCGTATTGGTTGCAGCCGTCAATGGACGCTGCTTCTTCTAATGAGGGGGGCAAACGCAGAAAAAACTGCCGGAACAAAAAGATAAACAGTCCGCCTTTAAGTCCCTGTCCCAGAAATGTCGGCACTATCAAGGCTGCAAAATTACCGTTCCAGCCCAAATGACCGTAAAGTGTATACTGTGGAACGATAATGGTTTGTATGGGCACAATAATCGTAATTATAACCATCACAAACAGCAAGTTCTTTAAAGGAAATTTGAATCGTGCAAAACCATATGCCGCGAGAGAACAGGATGCTACATGTCCAAAGGTAGATAACAGCGAAACCAGCAACGAGTTGATTAAAGAATTGGGAAGCTGAAGATGCTCCAGAGCCACAAGCCAGTTTTGCGGCTTGAATTCCCGTGGATACCATTTTACGGTAGTATCCATTAAATCAGAATACGATTTAAACGATGTTGTCAACATGTAAAGGAATGCGTAAAGAAATATAAAGGATAGGTTCAGGAGTATCACATATACTATGACATTATATAAATTGATTCTTTTCAGCCTGTTTAGCAGAATTAGCTTGCCTGTCAGTTTTTTTATGGTCCTGCCTTTTTCAGTAGTTTTATAACCGGTCATCGCTATACCTCCTAAATCATTCTTTTATCGCTTCAATGGAATTGCGGAAGCATAAGAAGACCGTTCCCACGACAAGCAATACAAAAGTAAGGTAAATACAACCCATCGCAGCCGCATATTCCTGTTGACTCCATTCAAACGCATATTGACGAATATGTTCAGATAGCTGATTACCGGAATCATTGAATGAGTCTACGATAGTGTAAACGATGTTAAGTAGAAACATCGGTGTCATCATAGGCATTGTAATAAACCACAGGCTTTCCCATTCCGTGGCTGAATCAACCTTGGCCGCTTCATACAGCGTTGAGGGGATGCTCTGCAGTCCCGAGAGAAAAATCAGAATCTGAACACCAGAACGCCAGAGAATTACGGTCAGCTGATCAAGAAAAAACATCACGGCGTTTGTGATTTCCGGTCCAAGGTACATTACAACCTCTTTTGGCAGCAGAAGTTCCTTGACCGTATTGATGGAGTAGGAATCTACATTCTGATTTAAAAGTAGCTGCATAACAAAACCTGTGCCAAGCATTACGGGAAGAAAACAGATTACCCTGAAGATGCCTCGGCCTTTGACTTTTCGGTTCAGAAGGGTAGAAATATAGAATGAAAGGATTGTAATTAGAACCGTGTTAGCCAGCGTATCGCGGATTACGGTGAAGAACTTTGGAATAAATCCAACATCTTCCGTGAACGCGTTAATATAATGCTGAAATCCAGTTAAATTAACAGATAATATATTGATGCCAGCTTCACCGAAGCTTATCAGTATTGTGCGCACAAGAGGGAATAGAAAGAGTGCCATAAATCCGGCCAACCAGGGAAGAATGAAAGAAAACCCGACTATCGCTTTTCCTCGGTTAGTGTTTTTTATTTTTCGATTGTTACCGGCAGCGAGTTTATTCACAAAA
>DHNF01000160.1 GCA_002409375.1 Ruminococcaceae bacterium UBA5423 | reverse complement strand
TTGAAAAATGGGGAAACTCAAACTTTAAATCAATATTTATTTGTGTATCACCGTGGGTTAATTGCGCATCTCCGATAAGGATTGCAAGCAGGCTACGATATAAAAGAACGGGATTATTTAAAAAATTTTCTCGTACAAGCTGTGCTTGCATCCGGTCGGCGACACGCAAAGTAAAAGTTAAAATAGGTTGATTGTTGTCGTTTGTGGTGCAGGTGACATCCCAGCCTTTTTCAAGCTTTTCGATTTTTACGCTGTTCTCCCGCTCTCGGCGTATGCGAGTGGAAAGCTGCAACGCTGCCTTAACTGATCGTTCGCGAAGCGTGTAGGGTATCATACCGGCAAGTGTGTCCGCAATCTGGCATCCCGTTTCGGTTAAGGCCAAGGTGCCGTCCTCATTTTCAATTATATTATCGTGGCGAATAAGCTCGTCTATTGCATTGCCGGTTTCAAAATGATTCGCCATGCCATTACCTGCAATGATTTCCAGCACGGCCTGGCGCGGCATTGGTTCACCCGTGCCATTCAGCATATAACAGACAAGAATTTTAATTTCATGGCTGTTATAAAGGCCGCCCGGTTCGACACCTCGGGTGAAAGCATCGTGTTTCATTTGCTTTTTCCTCCATGTTGGCAGATGCTGTGTTCAGATGGGTATATTATAACATAAGCAAGGCTAAAAATGAAGTATTTGTGCGAATAATGCCAATATGTAAACTTTATAAACAATATCTTCATTTTTTATATTTAATATGGTATAATAATAAATAATTAGTTGAAAAATATGTTATACAGCAAGCAATTGTCGACTTTTGGAAAGGCATGATATATATTATGAGCGGTAGTGATGATAACCGGCAAAACAACGGTTTGCAGGAGGATATTATAGCCGGGCGCAATGCAGTTCTTGAGGCGCTGCGCTCCGGTCGTCCGATCGACAAAGTGATGGTTGCAAAAGGCGAGCGGTCAGGAAGCATATTGCCACTATTGGCGCAATGCAAGCAAAGAAATATTACAGTTAAGGATATCGATGGGCGCCGTCTTTCATCTATTGCCGGTCCCAATCATCAGGGCATTGCAGCAGTTGCCGCCTGCAAAGAATCTGCATCGATTGATGATATTTTTGAGGTCGCAAAGTCAAGAGATGAATCTCCGTTTATTGTGGTTTGTGACCGCCTTGAGGACCCGCACAACCTTGGCGCGGTAATACGAACTGCTGAGGCGGCAGGCGTGCATGGTGTTATTATACCCAAAAGACACTCAGCCGGTCTTACTTCTGCCGTATATAAAGCCTCTGCGGGGGCTGTTGAATATATGACCGTAGCACGGGTTGCAAATATTAGCGATACATTGCGTGAGTTAAAAAAACGCGGTGTTTGGATCTATGGTTTGGATATGAAAGGCAGCGCATGGTGCAAAACTGATTTGCATGGAGCGGTTGCTGTCGTTGTAGGTTCCGAAGATAAAGGCCTTAAGCGGCTTGTAAGCGAACAATGCGATTACACTCTGTCGCTTCCTATGCTCGGTCATGTCGAATCGCTTAATGCTTCGGTCGCCTGCGGCATTGTGCTTTTTGAAGCCGTTCGTCAGCGTCAGGGACTGGCCGACTAAATTTCAAAGTACGATTGAAAGGCGTGACTTTTTGTGTCGGATAATTCGGTAGATCGTTTAGATTTTAAAATCGATGAAATTATAGAAGAAACGCGTCAAAAAAAGCTTGAACGCCTTAAAAAAGGACGATTGCCATCGTCTGATGATATTGACAGCAGTCTTACGGACAACTTGGATGCGCTGATGTCGAAAAAAAAGAGGCCTTTAAAAAGCGACATTTTTAATGAGTTTAATGAAAATTCGCGGCAAAATCCAATTCAAGGCTATGGAGTAATTCGCAAAAATAATACAGTCGGGTCGCCCGAAGACAATACCACTTACGCAAAAAAATCAAAGGCCGTTCCTTCCAAGAAAACGGACACAGGCATAAGCACCTTACATAGCCCGCCTAAGGATGATGTGCCGCAAAAATCTGTGGATGACGCTACCCGACAGTTCAATATCAAGAAAAAGCTTGATCCGGTTGACGATGAACAGGTAAAGGTGTATCAACCCAAATCGCAAGACGATTTTGCATCTAATCCTACACAGCAAGATGATTTTGACCAAATAATGCTTGACAGCCTTTTAGAAGATTTGCCGAAAGATTCAAATCTCGAGCAGGCAGACAGCTGGGAGGCTAAGCTTAAAAGCGAACGCAAGAAAAAAGCAGAAAATTTTAAGCTTCAACCGCCTGTTGCACTACGACTATCCGGTGACGAGGAAGAAAACGATCCATCCGAAGAACCTGAAATATTTGCAGATGAAGAAATTGAAGATTACTGTAGCTATGATGATACCGAAACCGTGCGTAGTGAGCTTAATTACCGACACAGGACAGGATTGCTGCAACTTGCACTTTCGGGCATATTCGCTATAACACTCATCGGGTTTGCAGTGGTTTATTATTTACAGTGGGCAAGCATAAATCCGGTTTTGTATGTCGGGCTGAATGTTTTTTTACTGGCTGTTGCCGCATTAGTCAATCACCGGTCTATTGGCGATGGTCTTGGTGCATTATTAAGGCTGGATGCAAATGTGGAAAGCATGACTTCCCTGCTTGTTATCCTATCTATAATACATACTCTGTTTCAATTTTTAAACCCCGAGGTGGTTACGGGAAGCAAGGCTGATATATTTGCACCCGTCGCAGCAACTACATTGTTTTTATGCGCACTCGGACGGCAAATGATAATTTCGAGGATACATAAAAATTTTAAGTTTGTATCATATAAAGACACAAAATATGCTGTTCATATTATCGAAGACAGAAAAACAGCCAGCGAAATTGGACGCGCCGCCGTAGCGCTTGGTGACCCGGTTGTATGCTATAATAAAAAGACGAATTTTCTAACAAAATTTCTTGAAAACTCATATGAGGCCAACATTGGTAAAAAGGCCATGAAGGTATATACGGCTTTTGCTCTCGGTATATCACTGTTGATTGGCATTCTATATGCCGTGTTCAGCGGTTCTGTTATGAATTCGCTTACTGTTTTTGTTTCGACAATATGTATCGCAACTCCTGCTGGTGCACTTGCGGCAATAAATTATCCGCTGCTGCGTACCGCCAAGCGAGGTTTGCGTCATGGTGCAATGATAGTCGGTTGGCAAGCGGCCGAGCAGTTTGGTGATGTGCATGCGCTTGTTGCCGACGCACTTGAGGTTTTCCCAAGTGAAAGTGTGCTGCTGCACGGAATAAAAACATTTTCGGGTGCCCGAATTGACGATGCAATTCTTGATGCAGCTGCTGTTTCAATTGCTGCCGGCGGGCCTTTGTCCAGCGTGTTCAGGCGTGTTATTCAAAACCGCACCGATATCCTAAGGGAAGTTGATACTCTAATTTATGAGTATGATATGGGCATGTCCGGCTGGGTAGGAGGTCGCCGTGTCCTGGTAGGAAACCGTCGGCTGCTTGAAAACCACGGAGTTGATGTGCCATCAAGAGATTTTGAGGCTCGGTATGTTAAAGGCAATCGGCAAATTGTATACTTGTCAACGGCAGGCGAGCTTTCGGCAATGTTTATTATCAGCTATACCCCTGACGAGGGTATTAAAAAAGCTTTAAAATGTCTTTGCGGCGCAGGTATAACACTTCTTGTCCGCACCTGTGACCCAAATGTAACCGAAGAGTTGATTTGCGGCACATATGAATTGGATTCATATTTTGTCGAAGTGCTTGGGGCGGCGGCAGGGCGCAATTATGAGCAGCTTATTACGCTAAAAAGCGATGAAAATGAAGCGATTCTCGCGTCAAATGGGCGTCTTGAAGGCACTGCAACAGGTGTGGGATGCTGCTGCCGCTTATATAATGCAGTTAGATTTGGATTGATAACACAAGTTGTTGGCGGCGCCTTGGGCATTTCGCTTGCCGTATTTTTGACGTTGTATGCCGGAATTATTATTCAGCCTCTGCACATGATTGCATATTTATCGCTGTGGACTTTAATGTCTTGGATTGCACCTGCATTTTTTAAGGTTTAAAACTGTACATTTGCTACAAAAAAGCTCCATGTGCATTGTCACACGGAGTAATTTTTTTTATTGAGTTATTTTATGGTTGAAATAGGCATTTAAGTAGTTTATAATTATCAAAGTGGTTTTGCTATACACTATTTTTTTGTAAAATCTGCTTAAATATATAAAAGCAAATTTTTTTGGTGTACATATACGAAAGGAGAGTATTTCATTGAAACAGTTTAACGCAAAAAACATCCGCAATGTCGCTTTAGTTGGTCATTCCGGTTCGGGGAAGACATCATTGGCAGAGGCCATGCTTTTTTTGTCAGGTGCTTCGGACAGGCTTGGCCGGATTGTCGACGGTAATACAGTTTGTGATTTTGATGCGGAGGAAATTAAGCGCGAAGCTTCTGTTTCGATGTCTGTCGCTCCGTTCGAGTGGGAAAATACTAAAATAAATTTATTGGACACTCCCGGTATGTTTGACTTTTCCGGCGGCCTTAGTGAAGGGATGCGGGCGGCCGGCAGTGCTGTTATAACCGTATCAGGGAAAAATGGCGTTGCAGTCGGCACAGAAAAGGGGTTTAAGGCTGCATCAAAAAAAGGTATAGCAAAATTATTTTTTATCAATGAAATGGATAATGAAAACGCAGATTTTAATAAAGTGTTCGATGAACTCAAAGAGACTTTTGGCACAATGGTGTGCCCTCTTGTCGTTCCCTTTGTCGAGAACAGAAAAGTGCAGTGTTATATAAATTTGCTTGAAAACAAGGCGTATACTTACAAGGACGGCAAGCCATCCGAGGTTGCTATTCCTGATATGGGGGGCCGTCTTGACGAGCTGATGACTTCAATGAACGAAGCTGTTGCCGAAACCAGTGAAGAGCTGATGGAAAAATACTTTTCCGGCGAGGAATATACGCATGAAGAACTGATTAAAGGACTTGCGACGGGCGTACGCCGCGGTGAAATTGCACCGATATTTTGTGGGTCTGCATACACTCTTGACGGAGTTGACCAGCTTATGAACGGCCTCATCTGGCTTGCTCCTTTTGCCGAAACCATGGCGGGTGAAAGCGGGGTCGACAAGGACGGAAACACGGTTGAGCTTTCGGTTGATGAAAATGCATCAACCTCTGCAATTGTCTTTAAGACAATTATTGACCCGTTTGTCGGAAAGCTGTTATACTTTAAGGTAGTCAGCGGTAAGGTTAAGTCGGATACGACATTGCTGAACATGAGAACGGGAGCAACGGAAAAAATCAGTAAAGTGTATTTTATCCGTGGCAAAAAGCAGGAAGAAACTTCATATATCGGCGCCGGTGATATCGGTGCTGTATCAAAGCTTTCAGACACCATCACAGGTGATACTCTCTGCTCGGCGTCGCGCCCGGTCATTTTGCCGGGGATAGAATTTGAAAAGCCCTGCCTATCAATGGCAGTTTTCGCAAATAATAAAGCTGATGAGGAAAAAATATCTGCCGGGTTGACACGCTTAATGGAAGAGGATCCGACAATCAACTATTCTCACAACCATGAAACACATGAACGCATTATCTCAGGCCTTGGCGAACAACAGCTTGACGTTATTGCATCCAAGCTTAAATCAAAGTTTGGCGTTCAGGTCACTCTTGAAACGCCAAAGGTGGCCTATCGTGAGACAATTCGCAAAAAAGTAAAGATTCAGGGACGCCACAAAAAACAGTCGGGTGGTCACGGTCAATACGGCGATGTCTGGATTGAGTTTGAGCCGGGCACTGAAGAAGAGCTTGAATTTTCTGAATCAATTTTTGGCGGCGCTGTCCCCAAGAACTATTTCCCGGCGGTAGAAAAAGGGCTGCGCGAAGCCTCCGAAAAGGGAACACTTGCCGGATATCCGATGGTGGGAATAAAGGCAAAGCTGGTTGACGGTTCATATCATCCGGTCGACTCATCCGAAATGGCCTTTAAGCTGGCAGCGGCACTCGCATACAGGACTGGGATTCCTAAGGCGGCACCTGCACTTCTTGAGCCGATCGGTTCACTTAAAGCCTATGTTCCAAACGACAACACCGGCGATATTATGGGCGATGTCAATAAACGGCGCGGACGCGTATTGGGCATGAACCCTTCGGATGAGGATAATTTAACATGTGTTGAGGCCGAAGTTCCAATGGCAGAAATGCATGATTTTTCAACCTTTCTCCGCTCTCTGACACAGGGTAGAGGGTATTTTACATTTGAATTTGTAAGATATGAGGAAGCACCTCAGTCTATTGCCCAAAAGGTAATTGAAGCGAATAAAGCACAGGACGAGGATAAATAAATTATTTAGTAAAGATGTGATTATTATTGGGCATTAATGCTACTGTACCCCCCGTATATTCCCAAATCGCCTTGGATGTCGCCATGCGCATTGCTCGGGGAGAGCTTAAGGAAAACACAAAGGTATACGGACGTTCAGTCATGTCGTCGGAATACGGCGTTTCACCTGAGACAATACGGAGAGCGATGAAGCTGCTTGAGGATATGCAAATTGTTCAAGTGCGCCAAAACAGCGGTGTGATAATTCATTCAGCCGACAATGCGCGGCGTTATGTCGAACGATTTGGCGTTCAAAATGATATACGCGCAATGCAAAAAAAGCTGCGCGAGCTTTTGCGTCAGCAACAACAGCTTGGCAGCCAGATTTCTGATGTTGCCGGTTCGATTATAAGAATAAACGAAAAGTTTAGCAAAAACAGCCCATTTTTCAATTATGAAAGTGATATACCGCTCGACTCACCTCTTATTGACCGCTCTTTGGGCGAGGTCAAGTTCTGGCAAAAAACAAGGGCAACTGTTATTGCTGTTAGACGCCAAGATAAAATCATACTATCCCCCGGTCCTTATATGACAATTAAGGCCGACGATACCTTGATATATGTCGGAGATGTAACTTGCGCAGAGATTGTCAACGATTTTATCAAAAAAGGCTAAAAAATAACAAGCTGTTTTTTTACATTAAATTAAGCGGTGGGATCAGTGGTGCCCCGCTCACATCGCACAAAGAAGCTTGTGCTGTTAAAGGAAAAACCTGTCGAATTTCGGCAGGTTTTTCCTTTGTAGCAAAGGCTCCGTAACCCCCAAAATCTTTGATTGCGTTAGCGGCAGGGTTATTATTGTGATAACAACAAGATTCCATCTGCTCATTGATAGGTTTCTATGACACCAATATTTCGCGTGTAGCATATATTGCATTATAAGAGCTCCTATTATACTAATATCTTTTAATCGGATATTAGTATTA
>DHNF01000106.1:4033-9168 GCA_002409375.1 Ruminococcaceae bacterium UBA5423 | reverse complement strand
TTTTTCGCAAAAGACCGGAAGAGGTAAAAACAGCTGAAAGGAATTCATACGAAGATTTACATCGAAAAATACATCTTCAAAACGTACCCTTTCGAGAAGATTATAAAGCGTTTCTCTGCTTAATGTGTTATAGTTAATGTACCACTAAAAACTTTTCACAAAGGAGTTTCCGTATATGAATACTATAACACAAGACATGAGGTTTAATTTAGTTTATATTAAAGTGAATTTCAAAACTTAAAAAGGAACTTGATTTAAAAGTTTTTTGATTTTTTGAAATATATTTTATTGCGGCAAAACAGCCGCAGCCGAAGATTCAATGCTACTCACTGTTTTCGCCGCTTTTCTTTCGATATTATGGCAGTACGATTGTTGTTCGCCGCATATTCGACTGCCAATTCAGCCGGCTCCACATTTATTTCTATTTATATAGTTTCTCTTCAATAGACAAACGATTAAGTGCCGCCAAATATACACCTGCACTCCAGCCCATCATAGGCGGTGTTTCATATTCGCATCCAACAACAACGCTGCCGTTGACAACATCGTACTTTTCCCACAAATTACCTGTTTCATTAAATACCTTATCTGCAAGCCTAATATATTTTTCTGCTATTCTTTTCGCTTCTTCTGTATATCCGTATCTATCAAAACCAACTATCGCAATATATTGTAAACAAGCCCAACCGTTAGGGTAATCCCATTGAAATATACCCTCAACATCGTTTTTCTCACAGGTCAATATTCCGTACTCGGATTCCAATCTATCTAAGTTCTTTATCATCGCTTCGGCATGTCTTTTCTCGGCAAGTCCGGCAAACAACGGATAAAACGATGCAGCTGAAAAAACATTACTTTGCTTTCCCGTGACAATGTTATAATCAAGCAGCACTCCCTCGCCGTTATCCATTTTTTCAAGCATTAAAGCTCTACGCTTTTCAGCGCATTCGTTCCATATTCTCGCCTCACCATTTTTTAATTCATCTGCGAAAAATTCCATATTATTCTCCATCATAAACAGCAGAGAATTGAGATCAACCGCCGCGAAATTGTATCCGTCATAATCCCATCTTGGATTCATATCCCATCCGCTTTCGCAGTTACTCATATAATGCCGCACAAGATCGTGTGTGGGAATATCAGGATTTAACCCGGTGCGATTTGCACATCCTGCGGCAATATCTCTATATTCATCTTCTGACAGCTTGCCATCATCGTCATAGTGATTAAGCCCCATATCGGAGCAGCGTTTCGCCTGCCAAAATTCATATTCTCTTTTAAGTATTTCGTATGCCGAAAACAACCAAACCATATCCTTGTAGTATTCATACACATCTCTGACCATACAACTCAAAAACGGCGGCTGTGAACGATTAAGATAGTATGTTCTGTTCCCGTTCGGCATAAAGCCGTACTGATTGACCAAATACAACATATTGTCAACATTATATTTTGCCTGCTCCGCTCTGCCGTCAATAATCAGACCTATGTTAGTAAAATATGTATCCCAATAATACATTTCATCAAAATGCCCGACTGCGGGAACCGTGTACGGGTACGGCAACCCTATCAGCGTACCATCGTCATTTGGATTATACTTTATACACTTGTCCCAATTTTCACTAATATATTTTTTGACTTTTTCTGACATAATCAACCTTCCCCTTCCGCAATCAGCAATCCCGACTGCGGAACATCAAATACTGCAATATCTTTAATATCCTTTATACCGCTTTCAATATTTGCGCCCATACAGTCGCAGATGATATATTTAATTTTTCCATTTCCTCTAAGTGCAATAAAGCTCTCGCCTGTTCCGTTTACGGCAGTCAAATTTCCGCCCGAATAATCCACAATATTTCTGCTGTAGCACACACATATCTTCTTTCCGTTAAGCTCCGCCTCTGCCATGGAATAATTCGCTTCAGGATTGTATATTTTCAGTTTTCCGTCCAACAAAACATTTTGGTTTTCAATCCAAAAATCAAGCCAAAATTTAAGAACGCTCCGATGTTCTTTCGTTATTTCCGCCAGCTTTACAGAAACCTGCGGCACGCCGAACAGCACAGCTATCAGCTGTTTTGAAACACTCTCGTTTGTTTCATCTGCGTTCCATGTTATCATATCCGAATGAACCGCCGCTTTGCCAGAGGTCATCCTTAAATCAAGAACTCCCACACGGTTAATAAACGCGTCTAACGCACAGTCGCCTACCCGAATCATATTGCCGTATTGTGTAACGACAGGGCCAATGTAACTCTGTCGAAATTCAAGTATAATATCGGGATTGGTTTGCTTGAGCCTTGCGGTTATCTCGCTCAGCAGACATTCTATCGCATCCTCAAGTGAGTCAAAATCCCTTTCCGCACTTACCTTGTCGGAGTACTCCGTAAACTCAAAGGCGTCGATAAAATCAAGTTTAAATCCGTCAAGCTCCCATTCCGAAGCGGCTTTTTCATATATTCCCGCCAGATACTCGCGCACTTCGGGAAAACGCGGGTCAAGACAGTTCTGCTCGTTTTCCTCGCTGTCAAGATATTTACCTTGAAAATGTTCCCATACATCTGAACGTCTGCCTACATATGGAACAGAATACCACAGTATAACCTTCATTCCGATGTTATGAATTTTATCAATAAATGAACGCATATCTTTTATTTTGTGTTGGCAAACCTGCCAATCGCCGCAGTATGAATAACCGCCGCCGTTATTATCCGTCTGCCAGCCATCGTCTATGATAATGCTTCTCATACCAAGCTCATACGCTCTTTTGCATTCCTCAATCAATTCATCATCATTTATGTTCTGATGGTAGTTATACCATGTGGAATACATCGGCATACGGGCGGCGTCGGGGACGACCTGTTTCCCTTGTCGCATACGCTCCGCCGCCGCTTTAATCGCCTCGTAAAACGGGATTTTGCGCTCATCTATTATGATTTGCGTTTTGTATTCAACAAGCTGTCCGACAGGCTCTGCAAAGAATGAAACCCTGCAAAGACAGCTTTTACCCGCTTCCTCTGATCCTGTGCTGATCTCAATCGGCGTTTTTGCGTCTGTAACCGACAATGTAAACACATTGCTGCCGTCCTGTGAAATAACAGATTGTATAGGTATCCCGGACGCAAGACGCGACTTGGAGACCTGATGTTCGGGCCTCCAGTCGGGTAAAATATTCCTCACAAGCCCGCATCCGGAATTCCATACGGAAAATGCACCGACGTACGGAATATTAAATTCAACTGTTATTTTTTCAGGCGAACACATCTTTCTCGCACAAAAGCGTACATCGTAAACAGTGATATTGTTTTCACAACCGCACGGTTCCACCCGAAAGCTGCCGTCTGCATTTTTATTTATCACTTTTATATCCAGCATTTTAATTCTCCGTTTCAGAAACAGCCGTTATTTTTATCTTATTATTTGTCGTGCAGTCACCGCCGATAAAAATATCAAACTCTCCCGGCTCAACACAAAATTCACCTTTTCCGTTATAAAATCCAAGTTCTTCTGAGCCCAGCTCAAAAACAACCTCTTTGAATTCGCCTCGCTTCAGTAAAATTTTTGAAAAGCCCTTCAATTCTCTTACCGGCCGTGCCATAGTCGCAAGCAAATCTCTGACATAGCACTGTACCGTCTCTTTTCCGTCATATTCGCCCGTATTTGTAACCGTAACCCCGACCTTGAATTTTTTCCCGTTTTTCAATTCTTCCAAAGTCAGAGCGGTTTTTTCGCACCGAGCCTCCGAATACGCAAATTTTGTATAACTCATTCCATACCCGAACGGATACATAGGAGTCGAACAGCAATCCAAATAATTACTTCCTTCACCATAATACCCCATACCATTTCTGGGCATTGTGTGATAGTTATAATAAATAGGAATCTGCCCTGTACTTCTTGGGAATGTTATCGGCAGCTTACCTGATGGATTCACCTTTCCATAAATAATATCGACTATACTTCGTGCGGCACATGTCCCTGCTTGCCACGCATATAGTATTGCGTCAAAATATATATCCGCTTCCCCAAGCCCTATTGGCCGTCCAAAGCAAAAAACTCCAATCACTTTTTTTCCAAGTCCTTTTATTCTTTTGGCAAGCTCCAATTGTTCCTTTGGCAAATCAATGTTCGCAAGACAATTATTTTCTCCGCTCACTCTATAACTCTCTCCAAGTGCGAGAATCACGGTATCAACATCGCCAAGAGCGGGAATAATATCGTCCCACAAGTAATTGCTCTGCGGGAAAACCAGCAGTTCCCGTCCCGCATATTCCTCAAAAACCTCTGCGATACTCTTTACCATACGAATATCAAAATCCCACGTCCAACTTCCAAGGAGCGAACGCTTTTCATGCAAAAAAGGGCCCAGCAAAGCAATCTTTTTTGATCGGTCAAGCGGTAAAACATCTTTATTCTTCAAAAGTGTTATAACCTCATCAGAGCATTGCTTTGAAAGCTCTAAATGCTCTTGATAATCGATTTTCTGCCGTGTGATAAACGGATGCTCAAATAATCCAAACTTCTCTTTTATATATAACACACGGTACACCATTTTGTCAATGGTTTCTTCACTGACCTTCCCTTCAGCAACCAACCCACTTAAGTAATCTATATAGCATCCATCTACTATATCCATATCAAGTTCCGCATTGGCAGACAATGCAGCCGCTTCTTTTCTGTCCTTTGCAACCCCCTGAGTTACAAGTTGCGCTACAGCAGCCCAATCACTGATAACAAACCCCCGGAATCCTAACTCGTCTTTTAGTAAGTCATGCAATAAATACCGGCTTGACACAACAGGCTGACCGCTTATTTCGCTGAATGAATTCATCACCGTTGCAACATCAGCTTCAATCGCTGCCTTAAACGGTTTCAAATAGTAATTACGCAGAGTATACTCACTAATCTCTGCTTTGCCGTAATCACGGCCGCCCTCCACCGCGCCATAGCCCAGATAATGCTTTGCGCAAGCTGCAATGGAATCTCCTTTTTTATTATCCGCATTCTGAAACCCGCGAATAACCGATTGTCCCATTTTTGAAGTAAGATACGGATCCTCACCAAACCCTTCAATACATCTGCCCCATCTCGGGTCGCGCGAAATATCTATCATGGGCGAAAACGTCCAATGA
>DHNF01000106.1:2245-3929 GCA_002409375.1 Ruminococcaceae bacterium UBA5423 | reverse complement strand
CGTCCAATGAACACCATCGTTTGCAGCCTCATAGGCAACAGCACGGTATGCCTTTTCGACAACATCGGGATTAAAGCTCGCTGCCGCTGCAAGCGGGACGGGCAAAACTGTACGGTATCCATGAATAATATCGCGTCCGAATATTAACGGGATATGGGAAGGCGACTCCTCTACGGCAATTCTCTGCAACTCGTTCAACTGATCAATGATAACTCTTTGCTGCTCATCATTTCCCGCCGTTGCGCTGTCCGCAAGGATAACGGAACCGACACGGCCCTTCCGAACCTCTTCGCACAACAGTTCAAAATCCCACAAGCCGGCTTGATTAAGCTGTCCGATCTTTTCTTCCAAGGACATAGAACGAATTTTATTAGTAATTTCTTTCAAACACATAATTAAAAATTCTCCTTCTCCAATTTTGCAGCACTTACTTGAAATGTATACTTAAAATTTTTCTCATCAAACCGATATTTTGGCAACAGCTCCGGACCGCAGCTGTTGCTGCCGATTCCGCTCACTTTGTAATCTATGCGCAAAACAGTCTCTTTTCTCGGCGTAAGCTCAAATGAATGCGCCGCATTTTCCAAATTCGCCGCTGTGAAGTGGCCGGCGGAAAATTCTACCTGTTCAGCCGCACGGACTGTCAGTACATTCCCGCCCTCTTTTACGGTGATACGCTTTACATTGGTATGATTGCCGTGTTCCTGCGGGCGAATATACGGAACATATTCATCGGAGGCAGTTGTATTGTACCAACCCATCTTGACATGAGCGCACAAATCAATATAATTTTCTCCATTTCCCATTCCGTAATAGCTGATGTTTTCGCTTCCCGCAGTCAGCAAATATTCTGCGCCGAAACGCGGCAAAAACGGCGCATTTTCGCGAACCTTTCCGCTGATTTCGTGCAAAATTGTCCCATCCGCCGCGATGGTATATTTTACACTGAATTTCACTATCGGTGCTTTCGACCGTGCGGATATATTACATCGGCTCACGAACACCGCTTTGCTGTCTGTAACCTCGGTTAAATCCGTGCTGTAACAGTGCATAGAACTTAAATTCAAGCCCTCGTTGTTGCGATAGTTCTCATAATAGGTTCCCCATTTCAGCTTGATGCTGCGGTCATTGTCGGTGGGCGCTCTCCATACACCGAAGGTCGAACGCTCCGCCAGCCATTCCCTACCGTTGCAGAACATACTTTCAAATCCGCCGTACATCTTGTTAAAACGGTAAGTAAAGCTTTCGCCCGAAACCGTAATAAACTCCTTATCCTCATCAACGGCAATCGTACCACCCGGATGCACAGTTAAATTCTGCGGCTTTTCAAGCAGGATAAACTGCTTAAACGAGGTTTCATACCCCGCCTTTGCCCAAGGCATATTCTCCGACAACGAAAAGGCAACATTCAGATACGCCCCCTCATTGCAGCTTATTTCGCCGAGCGGTATTTCCAAAACCATGCTCTCTCCTGCAGGTAGGTTCAGCTTTTGCGTCAGAAGCCGTGTCTGCTTTCCATCACAGTCGAGCGTAACGGTCACTGTTTCATCCGCTGTGCGGAAGCGGTAGTCGCTGCTGATTTTAATTTTTCCATCACCTAAATACTCAGCAAATAAATCGGCATAATTCTGCTTGATGTTCAAACTGCCCGCCTTAAATGAGCGGTCGGGAAATACCAAACCGT
>DHNF01000106.1:0-2057 GCA_002409375.1 Ruminococcaceae bacterium UBA5423 | reverse complement strand
TAATAGTATTTTCCGTCCTTTTCAATCACATGATCAGCCCATTCCCACACACAACCGCCTATAGCATTTTCATATTTGCGGAAAATCCGCAAATAATCCTCAATACTGCCCGGACCATTTCCCATTGCGTGTGCATATTCACACAAAAATACCGGACAGTTTTTTTCTTCCATGCAAATTCTTTCCCATTCGTCAATACTCGGATACATACGGCTGTACACATCTACGGCGGCCGATTTTCCTCTGTACGGCTCATCCGTATTTGGATTTTCCAGCAAACACGCTCCCTCAAAATGAATCAAGCGGGAAGCATCGCGCTGCCGTATCCAATGCGACATCGCATCATGGTTTCTGCCGTAACCGCTTTCATTGCCGAGTGACCAGAAAATTACGCAGGGGCGGTTCTTGTCACGCTCTGCCATGCGGCGGATGCGCTCCACAAACGCTTCCTCCCATTCCGGCATTTCACAGAGCCAATCCATATGGTAGGGCTCATAACCCGGTCCCCCGCCGAAACGGGTTGTAAAGCCATGGATTTCAATATCCGTTTCGTCAATCACATAAAAGCCCAGCCTGTCGCACAGATGATAAAACTCAGGTGCGTTCGGATAGTGCGAGGTACGGACAGCATTAATATTCAGCTTCTTCATTTGAAGCAGATCGTATTCCATATCCTCATAAGAGGTCACATATCCCTTGGTCGGATGTGAATCGTGACGATTGACGCCCTTGAGCAATACGCTCACGCCGTTTATCAGCAGCTCGCCCTTGGGCGAAATCTGTATAGAGCGTATTCCCACAGGCTCGCATATGACTTCACTGCCCATTTTAAGCAAAAGGTAATAGAGGTTCGGAGTTTCCGCCGTCCACTTTTCTGCATTTTCAATCTCAAACTCCGTCTTATTAAGTCCGCCATCAAGCCTATTGCCATGCAAATCCAGCAATACCGTTTCAACATTTCCGTCCCCAACGGTTTCCAAATCCAATGTGATTTTTGCATCGTTGTAATCGCCTGAAAGCTCAGTATGTACAAAGTAATCGCGGATATGGTTTTTATCCCTTGCCAGCAGATAAATATCCCGAAATATGCCGCTTAGACGATAGAAGTCCTGATCCTCCAAATAGCTGCCGTCACACCACTTTGCAACTAAAATACTGACGGTATTCTCACCCTTTTGCAAAAACGGTGTAATATTAAATTCGGACGGCAAATGCGAGCCTTGTGTGTAGCCCGCCTCCTGCCCGTTGATATATAATAGCATACAGGGAGCGACTCCCTCGCAGCGAAGATAAACCTCCTTGCCGCCCCAGCCTTCATCAATCGTAAATTTGCGAGAATATACCCCCGCAGGATTGTCCGTCGGCAAATACGGCGGATCAACGGGGTACGGATATTCCAGGTTGGTATAATGAGGAATATCATAGCCGTGCATCTGCCAGTTGGACGGCACGGGAATCGTTTCGCTGAATGTATATACAGGCTGAAACACCACCTCCTCAACGTCTGTCACGCGGGGAAAATATTGAAATCCCCACTCGCCGCCAAGCATTTGCCGATATGGCGTATCACCCTTACCTTCAAGCGCTGCTTTCTCGTCCGCATAGGGTATATAAAACGTCCGTTCCGGTTCACGGTTAATCGATAGCAGAGATGGGTTTTGTAAAAGCTCGTCTAAATTTATCATATCCTATTCCTTTCTCTCCAAGCCAATTTCTTAATTTATTGTTCTATCTATATCCCTAAAAAATCCCACGAACCGCCTCATCAGCCAAGTCCGCTGCACGATAATCCGCTTGCTGATTCTCCTTCGCCGCACCGACGGCGAGGGCGTACATTCCGCCTGCCTTTGCCGCTTGTATTCCCGCATCCGAGTCCTCGATAACAAGGCAGTTTTCATACGGCACGCCGAGCCTGTCGGCGGCAATGAGAAACACCTCCGGATCGGGCTTGGACTTCTGCGTATCCAGTCCGCAGCTCACCGCGTCAAAGCAGTCCGCAAGCCCCGTCTTTTCCAGTATCAGCGGGGTGTTCTTGCTCGCCGAACCAACAGCGGTTT
>DHNF01000027.1:19650-22787 GCA_002409375.1 Ruminococcaceae bacterium UBA5423 | reverse complement strand
GAAAAATGGGGAAACTCAAATTTGATTATATTTTCGCACTCTTGTATTTATGGTATATTTCCAGTATAATACTAATATCTGGACTAATTCTTATTGTCTTTCCGGCTTTTTTGCAATGGGCTTCGTTCCCCCTTTTTGTCGGGCACCCAGCCCGCCTGTGGCGTCTCGGAAATTTTATCAAGCTTTTAGCCGAATACTAGTATAATAACAATCGTATTGAAACGGCGGTGCCGAATTCCTTTAAGGGAGACATGCTTTTATGCTTAACACCATGATTAACAATTGGGGAAATCTTGGGTTTTTGGATCTTGTTTTTTTATTTATGTCATATGCACTTGTTATTTTGGTGGCTCTGCCCGTGCATGAGTATGCGCACGCATATACGGCATATCGAATGGGCGACAATACTGCGCGTTGGAACGGCCGCCTAACAATGAACCCCTTTGCCCATCTTGACATAATCGGCACTATTTTAATCTTTGTGTTCGGCTTTGGTTATGCCAAGCCCGTGCCTGTTAACCCGCGCAATTTTAGGAATTATAAGACGGGCATGCTGTTGACTTCGCTTGCCGGTCCTATGTCTAATCTCGTTATGGGTTTTATGACACTTAGCGTTATCCGAGTTCTGTTTGTTGTTGCTCCGCAGACGCAAGCATTTGCTCTTATTATTATTCTACTCAGAACTTTTGCTCAAATTAATGTTATGCTGGCTGTATTTAACCTGCTGCCAATACCACCTCTTGACGGGTACCGCATCGCATCAAATTTTCTTCCCGCAAAATGGGTGTATTATATCGAACGATACCAATGGTATATCACAATGGGGTTGTTTTTACTGATTGCAACAGGAATGTTAGGGAATGTAATTGGTGCAATTTACAACCCAATTTATTCTTTATTTCTAAGGATTTTAGGATTTTAAACAGGATTAGCAATAACAGGAGAGTATATGGAAACAATATCCTATAAAGTTCCGGGCTTTGAGGGGCCTCTTGATTTGCTTGTGCATTTGGTGCAAAAGCATAAATTGAATATTACCGACATTCCTATTGCTGATTTGTTAGACCAGTATTTGCGTACAATTGAGCAGTGGAAAAGCGTGGACATGGAAGTTGCGGCCGAGTTTTTGGAAATGGCGGCTCGTTTGGTGCAAATTAAAACGGCGATGTTGCTTCCGCAGCATGAAGAGGCAGAGCAAATGCGGCGTGAATTAAGCGGAGAGCTTATTGAATACAGTCTTTGCCAAGACGCTGCACGCCGTCTTTCAACACAAAATGTCGGGGCGAGCATATTTGTGCGCATTCCTTTAGAAATTGAACCCGATAGGACATATCGGCGGGTTCATCGGCCTGAAACTCTGCTTGACGCGTATCTTGCTGCTGTAGGGCGCGGAAAACGCCGGCTTCCTCCCCCTGTGCAGGCATTCAGCGGAATTGTGTCGCGCAAGATTGTGTCTGTTTCATCCAAAATTATATATGTGCTGCGAAATTTATACAGACATAAGAAGATACAGTATTCGGCGTTATTTGAGCATGTGAACAGCAGATCGGAGATGGTTGCTACATTTCTTGCTTTGCTTGAGCTTATCAAAGCCAGCCGTATTCGTGTCGATGACGAGGGCAGCCACCAATATGTCAGCATGCAATCATCACAAACAGTTAGCAGTGCTGCCAACACAGAATATAAATAGCCGACTTTATGGTAAAAAGGCGTGTGATTAATGAAAGTCGAAAATTATCAAGCAATAATTGAGGCCGTTTTATTTGCAAGCGGTGAGCCTGTCCAGCTGTCACGACTTGCACAGGTTTTAGATATAGAAGAAGATACAGCAATGCAACTTGCTGACGATTTGATGCATGAGGTAAACACCCGTGCCGGAGGGCTTAAAATAGTAAGGCTTGATGATGCTTATCAAATATGTACAAAACCTGAATTTGCCGAATATATCAGAAAGGTGCTCGATATGCGCCGTAATACCCCACTTTCGCAGGCGGCAATGGAAGTGATTGCTATTGTTGCGTATAATCAGCCTGTTACGCGTGCTTTTATTGAACAGGTGCGCGGAGTTGATTGCGGGGCCGTTATACAGGGTTTGGTATCCAAAAACTTAATCGAGGAGAAAGGACGGCTGGAACTGCCCGGGCGTCCACTGCTGTATGGCACAACCCCTGACTTTTTGAGGTGCTTTAGCCTTTCTTCGCTTGAGCAACTTCCGCCAATGCCTCAAAAGGACGAGGACGGCGAGATGCATGAAACCACCTTGCGCGAGGTTATTGAGGATATGGAGTATACGCAAGTCGGTATAAATGCGGAATGAGGGAATGTTTTGACTGCAATATGGATTGTCTGCGGTGTTTTTGCATTTTTATTGCTAATATTGATTATTCCGCTGCACATGCAAGTTTCATTTGACGGGCAGCTTAGTTTAAGGCTGCGTTATTTGTTTTTTACCTACTCTCTTTATCCACGCCCAGAAAAAAAGAAAAAGAAATTCAAACAAAAAAAAGTAAAAAAGAAAAAAGAGATAGAGCTTTCGCGTACGGAAGAAATGTTGCAAAGTGAGGGTGTAGCGGCAGTAATATCATATTATATTAAATTAGCTCAGATAATAAAAACAGCGGCATTAGGCTTGTTTCGAACAATTACGGTGGACAAGCTAAAGCTGAACATTAAGGTTGCATCAGACGACGCGGCAGAAACGGCAATAAATTATGGTCAATTATGTGCTGCAGTGTATCCCGTGCATGCACTTATCGAGAGCTCGGTTCGTGTCCGCAGCCGTTCGATTAATATTGCACCTGACTTTTTAAATAACGAGGATCAGGTAAGCGGCGAAATCCGGCTGCATGTATTACCATTAAGGGTGTTATTGGTATTGCTTTTGTTTTTTATTGGTTATATTAGTAATACAAGCGGCACAAAAGCGACAGAATAATATAGACGCTAAATTTAAGAAAAGAGGTTGTATCAATATGGCGGATAATAATTTGCAGGGTGTACTCGGAGTTTCAATGGACAAAATCCGTGAAATGGTAGATGTCAACACCGTAATCGGCGAGGCGATACAAACACCCGACGGAACCACTTTAATACCGGTTTCAAAGGTTTCTTACGGGTTCGCATCGGGTGGTTCCGTC
>DHNF01000027.1:15375-19511 GCA_002409375.1 Ruminococcaceae bacterium UBA5423 | reverse complement strand
CCAATATACCGTCAAAGTCGCAGTCTGAACTGTTTGGCGGCGGAAGCGGTGCTGGCATCAATATTACACCGGTTGCTTTTGTCGTTATTTCAGGCGGCTCTGTCCAGATTATCCCGGTTGTTTCCAAACCGGATTCGGGTGACAAAATGATTAACCTTGTGCCTGAAATGTTTGATAAAATAACATCGCTGTTTAACAAAAAAAAGGATAAGACCGAAAAAGTTGAGATTGAGGGCGGGGCAAAACCGTCAGTAACTGTTACTGAAACTACTTCAAAATCGTAATTAATATGTATTTCCATCGCTGTGCCTGCATACTTTTTTAAGGGCAGGTGGTAATACTTGAAAAAATATTTAATTTTAATAACGACAGTTTTTTTGTGTTTTGTTAAAGGGTTTACGGTAATGGTGCGTGCCGACGGCCCCGGCTCAATTTCTTCATATTCGGCAATATTATATGAGCCGCAGTCGGGGCGCGCTCTTTTTGAAAAGGACGCACATGCAAAGCGGCCCATGGCAAGCACTACAAAAATCATGACGGCACTGCTGGCGGTTGAAAACTGCCCCCCGGACATGGTCGTGACCGTGACGGACGAGGCAGTGCGCGTTGAGGGCTCGGCACTTGGACTGCGCGGCGGAGATAAAATAACGATGATTGATTTGGTTACCGGAATGCTGCTTGAATCCGGTAACGATGCAGCCAATGTCATTGCATACACTGTGTCGGACGGAATAAAGGCATTTGCCGACCTGATGAACAAGCGCGCAGCGGAAATCGGCATGAAAAATACAGTGTTTGTTACGCCCTCCGGACTTGACCAAGGAGAACATTCGTCAACAGCATGGGATATGGCGCTGCTTGCTGCTGAGTGTCTTAATAATGAAACAATTGCATCGATTTGTCAAAAAAAATCGGCGGTTATAAAATTTGGTAATCCCCCGCGTGATATTCGGGTATCAAACCATAACAGGTTGCTGCAGCTTTATCCGCATGCTATAGGCATGAAAACCGGCTTTACAAAAAAGTCGGGACGCTGTCTTGTTTCGGCCGCACAAAAGGACGGTGTACGGCTTATTGGAATAACACTAAAGGCAGGCGACGACTGGAACGATCACATTGCAATGTATGAATACGGATTTTCGATAACTAAGTTGGTGACATTACCACGCCCTAAGCTGCCGAGGATAGAGGTCGCAGGCGGCTTGGACTCACAGATATCGCCAACCTTTAGAGTACCGCCCCAGCGAGTAATGCTTAAAAGTGAAGAAGAAAACCTGCGTGTCGATGTGGCGCTGCCTCACTTTTTGTTCGCGCCTGTTTGTGCAAAAGATGTGATTGGAAATGTACGGTATTCAGTAGGTGATAGGGAAATATTAAGGCTTGATATAACTGCCTCACAAAATGTTAAATCATTGCCGTCTCCCGGCTTTTTTAAAAGGTTTGGACGGAAGTTTATTATGCTTTTTGCCGAATGGCTAAAACTCTGAAAGGAATTTAAAATGAATCGGGTGCGAATTCAAAAACTGATTTCTGAATGCGGGGTTACTTCACGCCGTAAAGCAGAGGAAATGATTTCAAAAGGCAGGGTAAAAGTGAACGGACACCCTGTCCGGCTCGGTGATAAGGCCGACCTTAGAACTGATAATATTACGGTGGACGGCAAGAGGATATCAAAACCACAAAATTCAAAGTATATTATGCTTAACAAACCCCGTGGATATGTCACTACGCTGAGTGACGAGTTCGGACGCAAATGTATAGCTCAGCTTACGGCAGATGTAGGTGAGCGTGTTTTTCCTGTAGGACGGCTTGACAGAGACTCTGAGGGCTTGCTGCTGCTTACCAATGACGGCGAATTTGCGAATATGATTATTCATCCATCACGCCATATTCCAAAGGTTTATCGCGCGACACTAAAGCCGGGACCAACTGATGAGCAGCTTATCAAGTTTAGGAACGGCATGATGTTAAAAGGCGATAGCAGAAAGACTGCACCTGCCGATATAAATGTAATATCACAATCAGACGATGGCTTTCCGCCAAGCCGGGCGGTTGCAGAGATTGTATTGTATGAGGGGCGCAACAGGCAGATACGCAGAATGTTTGAACAAATGAGCATTAAAGTGGCAAGGTTGCGCCGCATTGCAATTGGTAATGTCTCACTTGAAAGACTCGTACCGGGGAAATGGCGCGAGCTTGATAAATTTGAGGTCGAATCACTAATAAATACAGCAAACCGTAGAGGTGATGGAACAGCGGACAAGCGATAAATGCCGAGAAAATTTTAATTCTATAATTGCAAGGTGTATAGCATGGTATTCTAATTCCGCAAAACATTGTTAAAAAATTAACAATGAAAAAATTCTCATTTATCCTTGTTAATTTTTTCATTCTGAGTTATAATAATTCTAATTTGCGTTTTCATTCGGATAGCCGAGATTTGAGAGATTTTGTCACGGCTATTGACCCGTTTGACAGGAGGATACCGGTATGAATATGGAGAATCAGCTTAAAAAGCTGAATAATGCCGTTTCGGCATTACAGGGCTCACAGGCCCGGACAAGGCTCTTGCGGTTGTTTGATGAGGGCAGCTTTGTTGAGATTGACAGGTTCGCGCGTGATGCGGACATGCCATCCCAGGCGGTTGTAGGGTATGGCACGGTAGAAGGTTGCCCGGTTTATGCGTTTTCGCAGGACAAGCAAGTATACCGCGGTGCTATCGGCAAAGCGCAGGCCGCAAAAATATGCAAAGCATATCAGCTTGCATCCCAAAATGGGGCACCGCTTGTTGGTGTGTTTGACAGTGACGGTGCCAAACTTAACGAAGGCATAGACGCAATGGATGCGATTGCCGAAATTTTGTTTGCATCAAATAATTTATCGGGTGTGGTCCCACAGATTGCAGTTGTAGCCGGCGCATGTGTAGGCTCGTCTGCAATAATTGCAGCCAACTCGGATTTTGTTGTTATGTCAAAGGATGCAGATTATTATCTTAATCCGGGTGACCAAAATGCAGCAGCATCAATCATGGCTGAGGATGCAGATGCGGCAATCGACATGGCACGCAGGCTGGTTTCTCTGCTGCCATCTAACAACCTTGATGTGCCTGCAGCCTTTGATATTGTCGATATGCAAGTTAAAGCCTGCAGCAGTATCGACGATGTAATAAATGCCGTTGCCGATGACGAGATAATAAATATTGGACAGGGGAAAAATCAAACTGTGCTTGCAAGTGTTGGTGGAAATATATGTGGTTTGCTGACTTTAGCACAGGACAAGATTTCTGCCGACGAATCATCAAGGCTTGCACGGTTTATACGCCTTTGTGATGCGTTCTCGCTGCCTGTAATAAGTTTTGTTGATACAGCCGGATTTGAAAATCTGCAGGGCGCAGCAAAACTGTCCCACGCCTATGCCGAGGCAACTACGGTAAAGATTACGACAATTATAGGTAAAGCATACGGAGCTGCATATATCGCAGCAGCAGGCAAATCGGCGGGTGCAGATGTTGTGCTTGCGTGGCCTACGGCAGTTGTTTTGCCTCTTGCGCCAGAAACGGCAATTCATATATTTGAAAATGATAAATTGGCCGATATGAAAGATCCGGTTGAAGATCGTAAAAAGCTTGCTGAGGAATATGCGCAAGCTAACGGCGATGTTTTTGCGGCCGCATCCAACGGGGCAATCACTGACATTGTTTCGACTAATCAAACAAAGTCAAAATTGATAGCACTTCTTAAAATGTTTGAAAGCAAGCGAGTTTCGCGAAATCCCAAAAAGCATTCTAACATTGTTTTGTGAGCAAACTGCTTTAAACCTATCGAAAGGATTTGAATCAAGATGAAAAGATTTAATATTACCGTAAACGGAAACACATACGATGTTATGGTTGAAGAAAATGACAACACTGAAGGTGTTGTGGCTTCTAAACCGGCAGCACAAGTGGCTGCTCCGGCTGCCCCGTCAGCGCCCGAGGTAAAAGCCCCGGCTGAGACACCGGCAAACGATGCCGCCGCACAGGACACCGAGCCCTTAAATTCCCCAATGCCCGGCACAATTATTAATGTAATGGTACAAGCAGGTGACAAGGTGGAAAAAGGGCAAGTTCTGCTTGTGCTTGAAGCCATGAAAATGGA
>DHNF01000027.1:13426-15213 GCA_002409375.1 Ruminococcaceae bacterium UBA5423 | reverse complement strand
TGTGCTTGAAGCCATGAAAACGGAAAACGAGATCATGTCGCCCCGTGATGCAGTAATAGCCGGTGTTCATGTCAACAAAGGAGAAACTGTTGATTCGGGAAAGCTGCTAGTATCGCTTAGATAAAACAGCTTTTTACTGAAAGGAATGATAGAATTTGGCTAAAGTAGGCATTACAGATACAATTTTGCGGGATTCTCACCAATCGCTTATTGCAACCCGCATGACAACAGAAGAAATGCTTCCGGCTCTTGAATTGTTGGATAATATAGGATACCATTCACTTGAGTGCTGGGGAGGTGCAACCTTTGATTCATGCCTTCGTTTTTTGGACGAGGACCCATGGGAGCGGTTGCGCACTCTGAGAAAGCATATGCCCAAAACAAAACTTCAAATGCTGTTCCGCGGGCAGAATATGCTTGGATATCGCCATTATGCTGACGATATTGTCGAGTATTTTGTCCAAAAATCTGTTGCAAACGGCATTGATATAATACGCATTTTTGATGCGCTTAACGATATTCGAAATCTTGAAGCGTCAATCAAAGCGGCGCGAAAAGAAGCCGGGGCGCATGTGCAGGTTGCAATGTCATACACCACAAGTCCGGTGCATGATATCGAATATTTTGTAAATTACTCAAAAGCTCTTGAACAAACCGGAGCAGATTCTATATGCATAAAGGATATGGCAGGTCTGCTGGTTCCGTATAAGACATACGAGCTGGTAAAAGCACTAAAAGAAAATATCAAAATACCGATTCAGATACATTCACATTATACCGCCGGTATTGCCGATATGGTTTTGTTAAAGGGTATTGAAGCGGGAGCGGATTATATTGATACAGCTTTGTCGCCGCTTTCAATGGGCACATCGCATCCCGCAACCGAATCCATGGTGGCGGCACTTAACGGCACCGAATATGATACAGGGCTTAATTTGAAAAAATTAAAGGAAGTATCGCACCATTTCACCGCACTTCGAAAAAAATACATGGAAAGCGGGCTTCTCAACCCCAAAATGCTTGAGGTTGATACCAACGCTTTGATTTATCAGGTGCCGGGAGGCATGCTGTCGAACCTTGTTAGCCAGCTAAATCAGGCGGGCAAGGAAGACAAGCTTGAAGAAGTGCTCGCGGAGGTGCCGGCAGTGCGCAAAGATGCCGGATATCCCCCGTTGGTAACACCCACATCACAGATTGTTGGCACACAAGCTGTGTTTAATGTAATCAGCGGTGAGCGCTACAAGATGGTTACAAACGAATTCAAGGCCTTAGTGCGAGGCGAATATGGTCGTACGCCGGTTGAGATTGACCCGGAATTTGCAAAAAGTATAATCGGAGACCAACAGATAATAACCTGCCGTCCTGCAGACTTACTCGAACCAGAGCTTGATAAAATGCGAGCTGAAGTAAGTGAATGGTATGAACAGGAGGAAGATATCCTGACATATGCACAATTCGGGCAGGTCGCCGTTAAATTTTTTGAAAACAGGCGAAACAAAAAATATGGTATTGACGGCAAGCATTATGATGATGTTCAAAAGGTGCACCCGGTTTAAATACAGTGTTAACCATAAGCGAAACTGAGGGTAAAGGGAATTGCCCTTAAAGCGTGGCATGAGAAGGGGATATATGCCTTTTCCAAAGCTTTAAGGGTCATTCCCTACCGTATTTGTAGGGGGAATGCCCGACCGTCTTTGGCGTTTTGATGATAATACTGATTCTCATTAAAAACATAGAATACTTCCCGGACTTTTTCCGTTTAGCTACGTTGTCGTCGGTCGGCAGGC
>DHNF01000027.1:3591-13190 GCA_002409375.1 Ruminococcaceae bacterium UBA5423 | reverse complement strand
TTAACAAGAAACAGTATAAAAATTGCGTGGGCAGAAATTTGAGAAATATTATTACAGTAAACCACCTGTTCATTAAAGTACAAGGTTGACAGAAGCAAGTAAAAGCTGGTAAAATACACACAAAGGGATGATTTGCATGGTCAGAAGCATGACCGGCTACGGCAGGTTCCAGCAAACCATTGATGGCATGGATATTACGGTTGAATTGAAATCGGTCAATCACCGCTATTATGAATACTCATCGCGTATTCCAAGATCCTATGGCTTTTTGGATGAAAAACTCAAAGCATACATCCAAAAGTCGATATCTCGCGGTAAGGTTGATGTTTTTGTCTGGATCAATACCGTTGATGCCCCCGGCAGCGAAGTCACGGTAAATTTTTCGCTTGCACAAAGCTATTTAAAAGCGCTTGGCGAGCTTTGTGGCAGGTTCAACCTAAAGGACGATGTTTCGACCATGTCGTTGGCGCGCTTTACCGATGTGTTGACTGTACACCAAAATGCCGGGGATGAGGACGAAATTTGGAATGCAGTACGCCAGGTTGCCGACGGTTCGATTTCTCGTTTTATCGAGATGCGGGAGCGAGAAGGTGTCGCTATGCGTGAGGATATATTACGGCATGCTGATAATATATTAAAAGCTGTTGATGAGGTTGAACGGCGCTCACCTATTACAGTGCGCGAGCATATGGAAAAGATAGAAGCACGCATGCGTGAGCTGCTTGACGGGGCCGATGTTGATGAACAGCGTTTGCTGACCGAGGCAGCTATTTTTGCTGAAAAAGTTTCAGTTTCGGAAGAAACAGTTCGTCTGCGAAGCCATATTGAACAGTTACAAATGTTTTTAAAATCAGACGAACCCGTTGGACGCAAGCTTGACTTTCTTGTGCAGGAAATAAATCGCGAGGCCAATACAATAGGTTCAAAATCACAGGATATTTCTCTGGCGCGTACTGTTGTGGAAATAAAATCCGAGACGGAAAAGATTCGAGAGCAAATTCAAAATATTGAATAATATATCTTCCGGCGAGTAGAATTTAGAAAGGCTGGGGAAAATGAAGCTTATTAATATCGGTTTCGGCAATATGGTTTCGGCTCATCGACTTGTGGCGATTGTCAGCCCGGATTCTGCGCCTATAAAGCGCATTATACAGGATGCCAAGGACAGGGGCACACTGATTGACGCAACATACGGTCGTCGAACAAGAGCGGTATTGATAACCGATAGTGACCATGTAATTTTGTCCGCAATTCAACCCGAAACAGTTGCCAACCGTTTGGGTGGACGCGGTGAGGCCGAAGAGGGGGAATTAGACTCGGATGAATAAACGCGGGATGTTAATTATTTTGTCCGGTCCTTCCGGTTCAGGTAAGGGCACCATTGTTCGACGCCTTATGCAACAGCGTAAAGATACCGTGCTTTCGGTTTCTGTAACAACACGCTCCCCCCGTCCGGGTGAACAGGATGGCATTCATTATTACTTTAAAAGCCATGCCGAATTCAAAGAGATGATTTCAAAGCATCAACTTCTTGAATATGCCGTATACAACGGGGATTACTACGGCACACCGGAACAACCTATACGAGAATTACTCGATCAAGGCAAAAATGTGATTTTGGAGATCGAGGTTCAGGGCGCTGAAAAAGTGATGGATTTTAGATCGGATTTGGTGTCGATTTTCATAACAGTGCCTTCTCTTAAAGAGCTTGAAAGGCGCCTGCGCGAGCGCAACACCGAAACAGAGCAATCAATATTTAACCGATTAGAGATAGCTCAAAAAGAGCTTAGTCGTGCATACAGATATGATTATGTTGTGCTTAACGATGATGTTTCCCATGCTGCCCAAAGTATTAGTACAATTATAGAAGCAGAATCAATGAGATATCCTTATATGGAAAACTACATTCTGGAGGTAATGAAACGTGCTTAAACCGACCGATATAGATAATGTCAAAGGCAATCACAGTAAATATGCTGTTGTGATAGCGGTCGCCAAGCGTGCCCGCCAAATAGCCTTAGAAGCTGATGAGAAAAATGAAGCAATGACAGAAAAGCCGGTTAGTGTGGCAATTGACGATTTTATCAGTGGACGATACAAAATTTTGCCGCCCGAAAAATAAATGCCGCAGAATACAAACCTGTGGTCACCCGTGCATTTCGCAATGGCTTTAAGTCAAAGGAGAGATGAAAATGGTGCTGCCAAAGGTGGCAAAAATTGCTGTTGAGCAGGCAGCATTTCATTTCGACAGACTTTACGATTATTATGTTCCCGAATCTATCGGCAATGTCCGGCGCGGCTGTCGGGTTATTGTGCCTTTCGGGGGCGGCAACCGAAAGCGCCAAGGTATTGTTGTCGAATATGACACCGCACCTGATGTCGAAAAGCTTAAGCCTGTATATTCCGTGATTGACAAAAATCCGCTGATTAACGACGAGTTAATGGACTTGGCTATCTGGATAAAACAGCGCACATTTTGCGGTCTGTTCGACGCTGTGCGCGCAATGTTGCCGACAGGTCTTTATATGCGTATTAAGCCTGTTTACAAAGCGGTAAGTGAATCAAAAATTACAGGTTCGATGACGGTGGAACAGCGGGCAGTTTATTCGTGTGTCGCGGGATATAAAAATGGTATTGACCGCGAACGACTTTTATCAAAAATAGGCCTTGATACTGACACTGATTTGCCGGAGCGGCTGGTGCACATGGGTGCATTGGTTCGCTCCGATGATGCATTTCGACGTATTGGAGACGCTACGGTACGCATGGTGCGTCCGGCCGTGGACCCCGACACGTTGGTCCAGGCAATTGAAGGCAAACTGTGTACTGCTAAGCAAAAAAGTGTGTTAAGGCTGCTTTTGGATGTCGATTGTGCGTCGGTGCGCGAAATAGGGTATTTTTGTTCTGTAACCGATGCCGTTGTAAGGGCACTTGAAAAAAAGGGATTAGTAGAATGCTTTGAAAGCGAAGTGCTGCGCACGCCTTTTACCAATAATGTTTCAAAACCCGAAATAGAGTCGGCGGAGTTAAGCAATGAACAGCAGCTTGCATTCAATAAGCTTTTGACACTGTATAAAAGCGGATCGCCTGCGGCATCGCTGCTTTATGGCGTTACGGGAAGTGGCAAAACACAGGTATATATGAATTTGATTGACTGTGTTATTGCCGACGGCCGGCAGGTGATTGTACTTGTGCCTGAAATTTCGTTAACACCGCAGATGCTTAAACTTTTTATTAAAAAATATGGTAACAGAGTTGCAGTGCTGCATAGTGGACTTGCAATAGGTGAGAGAACAGACGAATGGAAGCGCATTCGGCGAGGCGACGCGCAAATAATTGTCGGAACCCGTTCGGCAGTTTTTGCTCCGGCTCAAAATATTGGGCTTATAATAATGGATGAGGAGCAGGAACACACCTATAAATCCGAATCGTCGCCAAGGTACCATGCCCGCGATGTAGCTCGTTTTCGCTGCGTAAGACACAAAGCACTTTTGCTGCTTGCGTCGGCCACTCCTTCAGTCGAAACTTATCATGCCGCTATTACGGGAAGATATTATTTTCAAAAGCTGACCGAACGCTTTGGAAAAGCACAGCTGCCAAAAGTCGAAATTGTTGATATGCGCGCACAAACTGAAGCGGTGGCAGGCGGCATTGTCAGTGTTCGGCTAAAAGAAGAAATTGACAGCATGTTGAGTCAGGGGCAGCAGGTGATTTTACTTCTTAACCGCCGCGGATATCATACCTTTGTATCTTGTCGTTCGTGCGGCAATGTTATCACATGCCCTTCATGCAGCATCAGCCTCAATTACCACCGCGCGAACGGGAGGCTTATGTGTCATTATTGCGGGCATTCACAGCAACCGGTAAGTCAGTGCCCTGAATGCGAATCCACAAAAATCCGATATTCTGGACTCGGTACACAGCGCGCGCAGTATGAGCTTGAGCAGATTTTTCCCAACGCTTCCGTTTTGAGAATGGACACAGATGTAACAATGTCACGGTTTGCATATGAAAAAAATTTCACCAGGTTTGCAAACGGTGAATATGACATAATGATAGGCACGCAAATGGTTGCCAAAGGACTTGATTTTCCTAATGTTGGTCTGGTCGGCGTGCTTTCCGCCGACCAGTCGTTATATGCTGATGATTTCAGAAGTTTTGAAAGCACATTTGCGTTGCTTACACAGGTTGTGGGACGCGCAGGTCGGCGCGATACCGCAGGCAAAGCATTGATTCAAACCTTTACTCCCGAAAACCATGTAATCGAGCTTGCGGCACGACAAGATTACCATGCTTTTTTCGAAATAGAAATTGCTGCACGCAAAATGATGAAATATCCTCCTTATACCGATTTATGCATGTTCGGATTTACGGGACTTGACGAGCAGGAGGTAAAAAGGGCAGCGTTCAGGTTTTTAACATTGTTGCGAAAATCAGCAACACAACAAACTGATCTTCCGGTAATTGTTCTTGATCCTACTCCTGCCTTCGTAAGCCGCGTTGCAGGTAAATACCGCTATAAGCTTTTGATGAAAATGCGTAATAATACGGCGATGCGCGAAATGATATCCGAGCTTATTACTCAGTTTGCGCGCTCGGCTGAAAACAAGTCGGTAACGGTTTTTGTTGATATCAATCCGTGCGGAATAATGTGAGAGAGTTGTGACTACATATAATATGAAAGGGTGTTTTATATGGCAATTCGCAATATATTAAATCAAGATGAGGAGCTGCTTCACAAAAAAAGCCGTCTGGTTACTGAATTCAACGAGCGTTTGTGGCAACTCCTTGACGATATGGCTGAAACCATGCACAAGGCCGACGGCGTCGGCTTGGCTGCCCCACAAGTAGGGGTATTGCGTCGTCTATTCATAATGGATTTTGGTGACGGAGTAATCGAAGTCATCAACCCTGAATATATAAAGAAAAAGGGCAAACAAGAAGATGTAGAGGGATGTCTTTCATGCCCGGGAGAATACGGAATTACACGGCGTCCGGCTTATGTTAAAATTAAGGCCCAGGACCGATTTGGCAAGCAAATCACCGTTGAGGGTGACGGACTTAAGGCACGCTGTATTTGCCATGAAAGCGACCATCTTGACGGGATTATTTTCAAACAGCATGTTATTCGTATGCTTGATGATGACGAGTTGTAATAATTGGAGGTTGTTTAAGCTTGAAGGTTGTTTTTATGGGA
This sequence comes from Ruminococcaceae bacterium UBA5423, assembly GCA_002409375.1. GTDB lineage: Bacteria > Bacillota > Clostridia > Oscillospirales > Acutalibacteraceae > Avimonas. The sequence continues at coordinate 7,993 of DHNF01000027.1, read as the reverse complement.
ACACCGGAATTTGCCGTTTTAAGTTTGAATAGGCTTGTTTCGGACGGGCATGATGTGGTTATGGTGGTAACGCAGGAGGATAAGCCTAAGGGTCGCAAGTTTGTAATGACGCCGCCTCCGGTAAAGCAATGCGCTGTATCTTACGGGATCGATGTGTACCAGCCAAATACACTAAAAAATAATCCACAGGCATTAGAACGCCTTTGTGAATGTGACGCCGATGTTTTTGTTGTGGTGGCATTCGGGAGGCTTTTGCCGCCTGAAGTTTTGGCACTGCCAAAATTCGGTTGCATTAATGTACACGCCTCACTTTTGCCTAAGTACCGCGGCGCTGCTCCGATACAGTGGGCAATACTGAACGGCGAAACACAAACCGGTGTAACGACAATGTATATGGATGAGGGGCTTGATACCGGTGATATACTATTAAAGCGAAGCGTAACGATACCACCCGGCATGACTGCCCAAGAGCTGAGCGTGGTTCTTGCTGACGAGGGTGCAATCGCACTTTCAAAAACCCTTGATTGCCTTGAAAAGGGAACGATCGAACGCCAAAAGCAGGACGACTCGGCTTCAAGCTATGCTCCCATATTAACCCGTGACTTAAGCCCAATTGATTGGCTAAGATCTGCAAATGAAATACACAACCAAGTGCGTGGGCTTAATCCGTGGCCATCTGCTCACACTACTTTTGGTACAAAAAAATTAAAAATTCATCGCTCGCACCCCGACGATTGCAGTTGTGATGCTCTTGCGGGAACCGTACTAAAAACTTCGCCTTTGACAATTGCCTGCGGCAATAACACCGCTTTGCAGCTGCTTGAGGTACAGCTTGAGGGTGCAAAAAAGATGTCTTCTGATTTATTTTTGCTCGGCCACCCGATAGCGGTGGGGTCATGTTTTGTCGGATAAACCGGTTTAATATAGTATACAATTTGTGTTTACACAATTTTAACAAAATTCGGTTATAATACTATTCAGATAGAAAGGATGAAAAATATGCCCTTATTTTTTTGGGATGGATGGTATTTAATACTTGTTATGCCCGCGTTGCTCATTGCGGTTTGGGCGCAAATCAAGGTTAAAAGTACTTTTGCAAAATATAGTAAAATCGGCACCCGCAGTGGAATGAGCGGGCGTGATGCAAGCATGACTATTCAGCAGATAAACAAAATCTCTGTGCCTGTTGAAACCGTACAGGGCTCGATGACCGATCATTATGACCCACGCAGCAATGTGATCAGGCTATCGCAGACAGTAGGACCCGAGCGCTCAATTGCAGCAATCGGCGTTGCGGCGCATGAAACGGGGCATGCACTTCAATATGCCGAAGGGTACGGACCGATAAAGGTGCGCGCGGCCATTTTGCCGACCACGCGGTTTGCATCTTCAATTTCACCCTATCTTGTTATTGCGGGACTTTTGTTTGGCAATGATTACTTGGCTTTTATCGGTGTTTTGTTTTTTGGAGTAGCTGTTCTTTTTCAGCTAATAACTTTGCCGGTTGAGTATAACGCAAGTGCAAGGGCATTGCGGGCTTTGGATTCTCAGGGGATTTTAACAAAAGAAGAGCTCGTAGGTGCAAGAAAGGTTTTGACTGCTGCAGCGCTGACATATGTTGCAGCCTTGTTGGTGTCATTGATGAGCTTTTTGCGCCTGCTTCTTATCGTTTCGGGACGCGGCCGGGGGAGAAGATGACAGCAGGTGATGCTCGCCGCCATGCCGTAAAGTCTCTTATCCGTATAAATCGGGAGGGCGGCTACTCCAACATCGTGCTGGATAACGTTTTAAGTGATAGTCGCTTGTCTTCTCTTGCTCCTGCTGAAAGGGCATTGATTTCGCGCCTTGTATATGGCGTTACTGAGCGTTTAATTACGCTTGATTATGTTATTGAAAAACATTCAAGTATAAAATTAAAAAAAATTCATCCCGTTGTTTTGGAGCTGTTAAGGCTTGGCTGCTATCAGCTTCTATATATGGACAGAATCCCGCCAAGAGCCGCTGTTAATGAAACCGTGCGTATTGCGCGTGAACTAAAGCAAGAGCGGTCGACAGGATATATTAACGCGGTTTTACGCACAATTCAGCGCGAAAAAAGCAGCATCTTTGACGATTTGCACAATGATGAACGAGGGATTTCAATACGCACATCGTGTCCCGTAGCACTAATTGAATTTTGGCGTGAAGCTTATGGCAGCGATATGGCGGCAAAGCTTGCACAAATCACAAACGATGCACCCCCGTTAACTGTGCGTGTCAATACCATAAAAATGACCTGCAAGGATTTTGAAAATGCCTTGGATAGTGTAAAGATTGAGTACAGCCGGCACCCGTTTTTGCCCGGCTGCTATGACATATTGGATGCTGCTGAGTTTAAAAGACTTGATAAAAAATTGGAAAACTGTTATTATCATCAGGATGCGGCGTCACAGATATGTCTGATGGCACTTGGCACAATGCCGGGTGAACGGCTGGCAGACATATGTGCAGCCCCTGGTGGGAAAAGCCTAACCGCCGCTATGATGATGGAAAACGAGGGTGAGATTGCAGCTTTTGACATTTACCCCAACAAGTGCGACGCTTTGCAGCGGCGCGCATCAAAAATGGGCGTGGAAATTGTCAGCGCGTCTGTTCGTGACGGATCTGCAAAATGTCCCAAGGAGTATGTTGAAAAGTTTGACAGGGTTTTATGTGATGTTCCGTGTTCCGGTTTAGGTGTAATTCGGCGCAAGCCCGAAATAAAATATAAGCCTATTGGCAGCTTTGCCGGTCTGCCCAGTCTGCAATACGACATATTGCATCAATCGGCAATGATGGTGCGCCCAGGCGGCGTTCTCCAGTATTCAACATGTACGCTGAGCCCACCCGAAAACCAGCAGGTCGCATCACGCTTTTTGGCCGAGAACAAAGACTTTTCTCCGCGCATTTTGCCCATTAAACAATGCTTTGAAGCCCTTGGGCAACAGCCGTCATATCAAATTACATTATTTCCTACAATACACCACACCGACGGATTTTTTATCGCCGGCTTTGAAAAATCGAGGTGATTGCTTTATATCCCACAGATTTAAAATCCATGACAATGGAAGATTTGGATGCATGGCTTTCGGTAATACAAGTGCCTGCATACCGTGCTAAGCAGATAAAAGACTGGCTGGATAAAGGTGTTACAAGTATTGACGAAATGGCCAATTTGCCCGCAACGCTTAAAGAACAGTTAAAAAAGCAATTTTATATACCTAATATAAAAATTGAAAAAAAGCTTGTATCCGACAGTGATTATACTGTAAAATACCTTTATAGGCTTTGTGATGGTCTGAATATAGAATCTGTTTTAATGCGATATAAGCACGGGTGGTCGCAATGTCTGTCCACACAGGTGGGCTGCAAGATGGGATGCGGCTTTTGTGCAACAGGGCTTGATGGTTTTGAGCGCAATCTTAAGGCGTCCGAAATGATAGCGCAGATTGAAACGGCACAGTCAGACCATAACATCCGAGTATCCTCGATTGTATTAATGGGTATGGGCGAGCCCCTCGACAATTTTGACAATGTGTTAAGATTTTTGCAAATGCTTTCTGAACCGGGCGGTGTACACATAGGAATGCGACATGTTTCAATTTCCACCTGCGGACTTGTGGATAAAATATATCGCCTAATGGATTACAAGTTGCAGCTTACTTTGTCAGTTTCATTACACGCGCCAAACGACGCTATACGATCACAACTGATGCCGGTAAACCGCAAGTGGCCTGTGGCCGATTTGCTTAAAGCTTGCGGTGATTATGCAAGCGCAACAGGCAGACGTGTTTCGTTTGAATATGCAATGATTGACGGCGTCAACGATTCAGACGATTGTGCACGGGAGTTGGCGTCTCGTATTAAGAATCTGTTATGTCATGTCAATCTTATCCCGCTTAACAGCGTGCCTGAATACCGTCAGCGCCGCAGCACTGATTTAAGACTAAGGTCATTCATGGGCATTCTCGGCAAAGCCGGAATCAACGTAACCATGAGGAGGACATTGGGCGCTGATATTAATGCATCGTGCGGCCAGTTAAGGCGAGGTAATTAGCGGTTGAAGTAAGTATATCCGGGGGAGGAGATAGCTTGAACGTATACGGCAAGACAGATACCGGACGCGTTCGCGAAAGCAACCAGGATGCGTTTATATGCGGCAGTCTGTCCGATAACGCGTTGTTCTGCGTTGTTTGTGACGGCATGGGCGGCGCAAAAGGCGGCAATGTTGCAAGCGGCATGGCCGTTAAGGTTATTTCTGATCGCATTATTGATATATATCGTGAGGGCATGGAAGGCAGTTCAATTAAAAACATGTTGGAAAGTGCGATTGCTGCAGCTAATGTCGGCATTTATGACGCTTCGTTGGCCGATGTTGAGCTTC
>DHNF01000027.1:2094-3432 GCA_002409375.1 Ruminococcaceae bacterium UBA5423 | reverse complement strand
ATGGGCACTACGGTCGTGGCGGCAATTGTCGTTGACAGAAAGCTGTATATTGCCCATGTCGGCGATAGCAGGGCTTATCTTGTTGGGTCAGAGGATATTAAGCAAATCACTCGCGACCATTCAATTGTGCAGGTAATGGTTGAAAAGGGACAGCTTACCCAAAACGAAGCTCGTAACCATCCTCGAAAGCATCTGATTACACGAGCTCTGGGCGTTGATGATTCAGTTGATTGTGATTATGATGAGATTATTGTCAACGAGAACCATAATTTACTTATATGCACTGACGGTCTTACCAACTTGTTGGAGATTGATGATATAAAAAGAATTGTAAATGACGAAGATGCCCAAGATATACCTCAAAGGCTGATTCACGCTGCCAACATGGCGGGAGGCAGTGATAATATTACGGCTGTGATTGTTGCCTGACCGCCATACCGGCCAAAACACTTATATTTGTGACAACTCGGGAGTGATTGAATTATGGATAAGTACATTGGTAAACGGCTGGACGGTCGTTACGAAATCCGCGAAGTTATTGGTGTTGGGGGCATGTCATATGTCTATAAGGCATATGACACTATTGACGACAGGATAGTAGCTATTAAAATTCTCAAGGACGAGTATCTCACCAACGAAGAATTTACGCGCCGCTTTAAAAATGAGTCAAAAGCTATCGCAATATTGTCACACCCCAATATTGTCAAGGTTTACGACGTAAGCTTTGGTGAGCGTATCCAGTATATTGTGATGGAATATATTGACGGGATCACTCTCAAAGAATATATTGAGCAGCAAAAGGACATACGCTGGAAAGAAGCCGTTCATTTTACGGTACAGATACTGCGCTCGCTTCAGCATGCGCATGATAAGGGAATAGTCCACCGTGATATTAAACCCCAAAATATTATGCTGCTGTCTGACGGTACGATTAAAGTTACCGATTTTGGCATTGCTCGCTTTTCCCGCAGTGACATGCGGCTGACCAGCGCTGCCGAAAAGGCAATCGGTTCGGTACATTACATCAGCCCCGAGCAGGCGCGGGGTGAAATAACCGACGAAAAAGCCGATATTTATTCAGTCGGTGTAATGCTTTATGAAATGTTGACAGGCAAATTGCCCTTTGAAGCAGATAATGCAGTGTCGGTTGCCATTATGCAGATGCAGTCCGAACCTGTAAAACTCCGTGATATCAATCCCGACATTCCCGACGGTCTTGAGGAAATCACAATAAAAGCGATGCAAAAAGATCCGGCAAAAAGGTATCAATCGGCTGCCGAAATGTTGTACGATATTGACGAGTTTAAACGCAATCCCAGCATATAATCCAAGTAGCCG
>DHNF01000027.1:650-1960 GCA_002409375.1 Ruminococcaceae bacterium UBA5423 | reverse complement strand
AGTTTAAACGCAATCCCAGCATACATTTTGAATACAAATATTTTGTTGATGAAACTCCAACACGGTTTGTCGAGGCAATAACTCGTATTAAGGGTAACAACCCCAATCAAGACGAGATGGAAGAAGAAATCGAGGATGGGCAGGACGAGGAGCGCAAGGGTCCCCCCGTGATACCGATACTGGCTGCGGTAGCGGGTGCATTTGTTCTTGTTGCGCTATTATTTGTCGGTGCGGTTGCACTGCTTGGCATTATTGGGGAAAAACCTACCGAAGAGGTTGTAGTCCCCAACTTTATCGGTCAGGATTATCTGGAAGTTGCAAATGATCCCGAAAATAAAGAAAAGTTTAAATTTCTTCCAACCGAAGTTCACGACGAAGCCGTGCCCAAAGGCCAGATAATCAACCAGGATCCGCTGTCACCTACAAGTGTCAAGCTACATTCTGAGATCAAGCTTACGGTTAGCTTAGGGCCGCAAATGATTGAAGTTCCGCTTGTCAGCAAAAACGAGCACATGGATGTAGCCAGGGAGAGACTTGAGGCATACTTTAAAGTGCAAACTGTATCGCAGTCAAGTGAAGAGGTCGAACGCGGCTTTGTTATTAAAATCGATCCTCCATCTGGCCGCATGGTTCCTAAAAACAGCACAATTCAGATGTATGTCAGCACAGGCACCGACCCGGTGCCCGACGAACCTGTTCCGGATGTGACTGCAGCAAGCCTTGAAACCGCAAAGAAAACATTGACAGAAGCCGGATTTGCGGCAGAGGAAGTAACGTATGTAAACCATGACACCTATCCCAGGGATACGGTTATCAGCCAGGAACCAAAAAAGGATACCTTGTTGGCACCCGGCTCCAAGGTGAAACTTGTCGTAGCGTCAGGATTCAAGGATTATGAGCTGCCGTTAGTGTTGCCTGATACCACGACTGCAATCGATGTCCGTGTCTATGTTGCCGGCAGGCACGAATCGGAATATGATGAGGACAACATTATTCCTGTTTCAATAGGTTTAAAAACAATTGTGTTAAAAGCGCAGAAGGAACAGTACGAAGTAATTATAAAAATCAGGCCACATACCGAAAACGGTACGGAAAACTGGCAAGACTATTTGAGATATAGAATAAATTGTATAACAAAAGAAAAAACACTTCTTGAAAAGCGTGATTTTATAGAATCGACAACTACAACTACGGAAGATACCTCAACTACCAGCACAACGAAACGCAATTGGTGGGATTGAAAGGAAGATTTATGACACAGCACCTTGACGCAATTGTTTTAAAATGTATCGGCGGCTTCTATTATGTAG
>DHNF01000027.1:0-482 GCA_002409375.1 Ruminococcaceae bacterium UBA5423 | reverse complement strand
GGTATATGAGTGCCGTGCCAGGGGCATTTTAAGAAAACGTGGCATATCCCCGGTTGCCGGCGATAATGTTAGCATTTCTGTTATTGACAGCAATACCGGCTGGATTGAGGATGTCTGGCAAAGGCGCAATTTTCTTTTTCGCCCGCCGGTTGCGAATATTGATATACTCGTCGTGGTGGCGTCGATTGCCGAGCCCAATCCGAATATTCTTGTTATTGATAAAATGGTTGCGACAGCCGAAAAAAACAATATTGAAACTATTATTGTTATAACTAAATCTGATTTAAACGATACATCGTACATTGAAGAAATATATAAAAAATCCCTGTTCGAAGTTTTTGCGGTATCTAATATAACCGGGCAAGGGATTGAACAAATAAAAAAGCGGCTTAAAGGCAAATTGTGCGCTTTATGCGGAAATTCAGGTGTAGGCAAGTCCAGTTTGCTAAATTCACTTGATCCGAAATACGATCTTGAAACCG
>DHNF01000143.1:1035-4272 GCA_002409375.1 Ruminococcaceae bacterium UBA5423 | reverse complement strand
AAGCCATCTATGGAAAGAGGATCAAAAAAATAGAGTTATCGAAATAATAAAGAAGCTTGAGAAGCTTAAAGATTCTACGGAATTTGGTCGGACGCTGGCTATAAAAGCACGAATTTTTGACTTAGTTTTAATAATGTGCAACGAGCTTCCCAAAAACAGCTCACAGTTCCGTATGCTTACAAAAATCAATCAAACCAAAATGCTGTCCAATTTGGAAAAAGCAATTTTATTTGTGGAACAGAACTATTTCCGAAAAATTAAGCTGGAGGATGCTGCAGAAGCGCTTAACTTTGCACCAAGCTATTTTGCAAGGTTTTTCAAACGATATACCAACATAACATTTTTGTCATATCTTAACACGTTCAGAATAAACAGAGCACAGTGGGCTCTTATCAATGAAAACAAAAGCATTACAGAGATCGCAGAAGAAGCTGGATTCGGAAGTGTCAAAACCTTTAATAGGATTTTCAAAAGCACCACCGGTATGTCTCCAAGCGAATACAGAAAGTCAATATTTGAGAACTATGAGGTTTAATCGGACATAGAAAGCAATTTGTTTAATTTATATAATTAAAATGAACAAATCACAAGTTTGTCTGTTTGATAAAAAATAAAAGGCGGTAATGGTATGAAAGAGGTTATTAACATAGCAATAATAGGTTGCGGAGGCATAGCAAACGGAAAGCATATGCCCAGTTTAAAGCGATTGAAAGATGTAAATATGGTCGCTTTTTGTGACATTGTAATTGAACGTGCAAAAAAAGTAAAAGAAGAGTTTGGAACTTCGGATGCACGTGTATATAAAGATTATAAAGAGCTTTTAAAAAATGAACCTGATGTAGATGCGGTACATGTATGCACGCCCAACCGTTCCCATTCTTATATTTCAGTTGCTGCCTTGGAGGCAGGAAAACATGTTATGTGCGAGAAACCGATGGCAAAAACATATGAAGATGCACTCGCCATGTGCGAAGCTGCAAAACGGACAGGCAAAAAGCTGACAATCGGATATCAAAACCGTTTTAGAAAAGAAACTCAATATCTCCATCAGCTTTGCGAAGACGGAGAGCTGGGAGAAATCTATTTTGCCAAGGCACATGCAGTGCGTCGTCGCGCTGTTCCTAACTGGGGTGTGTTTCTTAATGAGGAGGAACAGGGTGGAGGACCGCTTATTGACATCGGAACTCATGCTCTTGATTTGACGCTTTGGATGATGAACAATTACAAACCGCTTTATGTGGTTGGTAACGCTTATCATAAACTGGCGGACACTCCCAACGCTGCCAATGCTTTCGGACCATGGAAACCTGAAGAATTTAAGGTTGAAGATTCGGCATTCGGATTTGTAACAATGGAAAACGGTGCAACCATAATTCTTGAGTCCAGCTGGGCGTTAAACATACTTGACACGGGTGAGGCAAGGACAACGCTGTGCGGTACGAAAGCCGGAGCTGATATGAAAAATGGCTTGACAATAAATGGTGAGGAACGCAGCCGTCTATATGAAAAAAACATAGAACTTAATATGGGTGGTGTAGCCTTTTATGATTCCACCGATAGCGATTTGGATAACGACAGAGAAGCAGCACACTGGATCAATTGCCTGAGAACAGACGGTGAAGTGCTGGTAAAACCCGAGGAAGCACTTGTTGTAACTCGTATTCTTGAAGGCATTTATAAATCTTCGCAGACAAAAAAGCCTGTATATTTTAATGAACATTAAACTATAAGAAAAGGAGTGCCAAACAATGTTAAAGCGAGCTTTAAGTCTGGGAATAGCGGTTTTAATGATATTAACCGTTGTTACAGGCTGCATGCAAAAACCCGAATCAAGCGGATCATCCCAGACAGGATCGTCCAATAAAAATTTGGTTGATTTTGAGGGCGAGACAGTTAAAATTTGGGCGTCTTATCAGGTGGACCCCCGTAAGAATGAGGCTGCAAAGGATAACCCGAACTATGAAGAGGCCTGTGCAACATGGGATGAAATTGAGCGGGATTTCAATTGTACAATCGAAGTGCTTACTGAGGAAGATTTTGATTATTTCCGCAACGGATTTTTAAATGCATTCGCAGCCGGAGAGGTTGTTGCAGATGCAATTACCGGCGACATGACATATTCTTTCCCCACTTGGATAATCAACGATATGCTCGAACCGTTAGACGACATTATGGATGTTTACGGTAAGGATCCAAAAAGCCCTTGGGATCCAGAAATATCAAAAAACTTTATTTATAAAGATAAGGTTTATGCCACACATTCAAAGAACTTAACCCTGCCTAAATATGTCATGTATTTTAACGAGCGTCTGTTCCGTGAAAAAGAGTCGTTAAAGAAATATGACTTGTTCCAGTTGGTGCGTGACAAGCAATGGACATGGGATAAATTTGCTGAAGTTGCCAGGGCAGGAACAATCGATGAAACCGGTGACGGACAACCCGATATTATGGGTGTTGCTTCCCGTGCACAACCCGGATCATTTTTAATAGACGGTATGGTTACATCTAACGGCAACTATTTTGTGAGACGTGACGGTGATAAGGTCTTGTTTGATCTGGACAGTCCGTCAGGGCTTGCGGCACTGGAATTTGTTTATAAAATGGCATGGCAAGATAAAAGCCTTGGAGTCACAGGAGTGTTTGATTCCTGGACCGGCGGTGAAGATGAATTCAAAGAGGGCCGTCTTGCGTTGTTTGCAGGTGACCGTGGCGATATGTCTTTTGCAAAGGATATGGACGACAAAATCGGTATGATTCCATTCCCCATCGGGCCCAATGCAAACGGCAAATATATAGGTGATTATCCTGCATTTGATTTCTGGGGTATCGTTAAGGGTACTCAATATCCCGACAAGGTTGCCAAGCTGGTAACGGCAATAAACTCAAACAACGGAAAAGAGTTTGAAACTCCTCAAACTGTCGAATCAGCTTATGAATGGCAGGTGGATATGCCGGAAAACCTTGAGATGATTGAAATAATGTTGGACTCCAAGGTTTATACCTCATATTACGGATACAAAGTCTTTATAGACGAGCTTCTATGGTCCGATTACGGTCTGCGTGAAAAGATTTCTCCGGCCACATTTTTGGCAACTAAAAAACCCATTATCGAATCAGCACTTGAAGCTTTATGGACACCTATTACACTTGACTAATAAATAAAAGGGAGGCTATGTAATGAGAACAAAAAAAATTAAGCAATTCCTGTCCGCCACATTAGCTGTATGTGTATTTACT
>DHNF01000143.1:642-822 GCA_002409375.1 Ruminococcaceae bacterium UBA5423 | reverse complement strand
CGAAACTGCAAACTATGCATTTAATCCCAGCTTTGAGGAAGGTTCCGAAACTGAAGCCAGCCGTTGGGGCTTATGGCCCGGCTGGGATACAGGTTCATTTATCAGCAGTAACGCGCGTACAGGCAACCGAGCCATTGAAGTTGCACTCAAAAGTGACCAGAACTATGCTTTGTATGAGGG
>DHNF01000143.1:0-359 GCA_002409375.1 Ruminococcaceae bacterium UBA5423 | reverse complement strand
GCAAATGTATTTACACAGCGGTACACGGGCAGTTCAAACGGCTGGACCGAGATTACGGTGGACTTCCCTGCTACAGATCTTGAAATAACCGAAATTGTACTTAAATGTGAAATTGCAGCAGGCACAGGTACACTCTTAATTGATGATGTGACATTCAGCGGTTCTCCGGTTCCGGTAGACCCTAATAAAAACTACGCATTTAACCCGAGTTTTGAAGAAGGTTCCGAAACCGAGGCCGGCAACTGGGGACTGTGGCCAGGCTGGGATACCGGATCTTTCATAAGCAATGAAGCACGATCAGGCAACCGAGCCATTGAAATTGCACTCAGCAGTGAGCAGAACTATGCTTTGTATGAGGG
>DHNF01000079.1 GCA_002409375.1 Ruminococcaceae bacterium UBA5423 | reverse complement strand
CTTTGCATTTAGCATACAAATGTCTGCGGTTCTCGTCGCTTAATTTTTCTGCACCGTCAATCAATATAATCTGCAAGGTATTTGGCTTTGAAATAGCTACATCAACGCAAAGGTCAAGCTGTTCACCCTCCGACAGGTTGCTTATCGGTAAGCCATATATAAGCGGGATACCGTCCTTTACGGTCAAACCCTCAACAGGTATTTTTGCTGTCTTTAAAATTTCTCCCGGAAGCTCACGCGCTAACTCTATCTTGTCAGTCAATGCCTGCGACTGTTCAGTTAAATCGTCAAGCTCCTGCTCCATGCTTGTCATGCGGCGATATTCGTTAAGGTGCTTTTTCATGGCTTCGGCTGTATTTATTTCTTCTTGAAATTTGGCTGTTTCAACAGGTTTCTTATCTGCATATTGGTCAGCAATTTTAATATCACCGTCCAATTTTGCAACCTTTTCGCGATAAGCGGATTCAGCTAATTTCTTTTTATCCTCTAATTTGCTGTCCAATCCGGTTAGCTTGTCCTCGGCGGCTGTAATTTCTGCCTTTAAACGTTCAATTGTAGATTTCAAACCCTCTCGCTCATTGGCAATAGCTTTTTCTTCGGCTGATATTGCAATATCACGTTCTGCCTGATATCCGCGAATTTTATTGTCATAAGACTGTTTAAAAGCCTTTGCACGCTCTATTTTGTTGTTTTCACTTCGGGCAGTTTCTAACTCATGATACTTGGTAGCAAGGTCATAATTATCCCATTTTTCAGCCTGATACCCGTGTGGAATATCCTTAGCAATATCAGCTATAAAAGCAGTTTTATTGCGAATGTCACGGTTGATGTCCTGCCGACGCATAAAATATGTACCGTCTTCTGCTTGAATGTCATTCAACACTTGGAGAATGTTTTGCTCATAGTTAACACCCGCCGGTATCTCTCCAAATTTATCGCGTATCCAGTTTAAGTCCCACGGAAACTCTATCAAATCAAGAATTATGCGGTTCTGTTCCTGTCGTGGCATTTGCGTAAACTCAACTGGATTGAGTTGTAGCGGCGTAAATAATTTATGTAAAAAGCTTTCAGGTGACTGAACTTCTTTTCCATTTTCTCTAATAGATTTGTAATCCGACTTATTAGTGCGCTTTTTACGATTAATGGCAAGCCCTGTGTCGGTTTCTATAATGATTTCGCCCTCTGTTTCACCGTCGCGCACTATGTAATCGCGGTTTGAATCATTCGTCAGAGCGTAACGAATTGCGTCAATAACGGAAGTTTTACCTGCTCCGTTAGTGCCTGTAATTTCTATGGACTTTCCGTCCAACTGCTTTTCGCAAATGCCAAACAGATTTTTTATAATAATTTTACTGGTTTTCATTAAAAATGCCTCCCAACATATAATTTTTGAACTGGGATTGAATTCTCGCATTGACGAAAGAAATGGTTTTTTACCTCGTTTGCTTCGGCAAGCTTATCTTCTAATTCAATGATTTTTTCAGCTTGGCGAGCGATTATTTCTTTGTTTGTCATCTTGACAAATCCCCCTTTAAACCTTAAAATTTAATTATTGTTATTTCTTTGCCGCGTTTAGGATTGCCGTCCTGACGCGGCTTTTTTGTTGTTTTGCGCGTACAGTGCTCGTCCGCCGGACACCCGCGCAGTTGCCCTGTAACCATTGCGTACTGGCACATGTTTAGCCTTGTTTTACCTTGCGTCCGGTAAATACAGCCTTTACAGTATTCAGGGCATTTATCAAATGCTGCCATTATGTATCACCCCTACATACAACTTGCGTTGCAAGTCCTGTCAGCATTGCGGCACTGCAAATGCCTAAAATATTAGCTGTTCCACACGCAATAACAAAAAGGCAAGTGCCTAAAATAGCAGCTATTTTTGATGTGGTTTGCATAGCTTGTTCCTCCTTTTATTTTTATGTTTGTCCGTGCAGTACGGACATATGTAGCCGTGTTTTGGTATGCGCTTTAATATGCTGATGTTCCAATATCTTTTACAGCGCATGCATTTGGCGGTCATGAGGCTTACCACCTTTTTTGTAAATTTGGTTGAACTTTATGTTTATCAATCCAGTTTAAAAGGTCGTCCTTTTTTACTCTCCAAGACCGTTCCCCAATTTTAAATGCTGGGAATGTTCCGTTTCGTGATTTCTTCTTAAGTTGCGCAACGGTAAGCCCTAACAGGTCACTCGCGAATGGTAGGTCAATAATAATTGGAACATCACTCCATGATGTGATTAGGTCTTTCAATTGTGGTACTCCTTTCCTTTACACTGATTTCTTATTGAGAACTTTTTCAAACATTGGAATAGCTTCATCAAAATAAACCCATGTATCAACTTCGCGCGAACTACTTCTTGATTTATCTTTTCTAAGTTCTCCAAGACCGTCTACTTTCAGATTATGCTGATTTGCAATTCTGCCGATTTTATTTGCAGAAAGCCCAAACATTTTTCCTATTTCTCCCGCTGAATATCCGCGCTTCGTTTCTGGCAATGGTAGGATGGCTTGTCCTCCGTTTAACTCTTTGGTTGCATAGGACAACAGCACCTGTTTATATTTTGGTGACAGCGCATTATTATTTGCCATTTTGACGTAGAGCGATGCCTTACGTGCTTGTGCATTTTTAAGGCGAGCAGCTACCTCATTTGCTTTAACTGTGGAAACCAGTTTTTCATTACTGCTAACTACTTTTCGCATTTGGAAATATCCGTCCACAAGTTGGTCGTACTTTTCCCATGCAAGGTCATCGTCCATAATTTTTAAGAGTTTTGCATAGCCACGTTCAGAGAGTATGTAAATATTCGTTGAACGGTTAACTGCGTTTTGTGTGTAAATTCCGTTATGGGTGAGAGCCACCTCGAATTCTGTGCCTTTTAAGTCAATAACATCTTTATCATCAGTAAAATGCTTTCTGTTTTCGTTGATACGACGGTTTATTTCTCCGAGTGGCTGATTGTGTATTCCTGCGATTTCTTTAACGAGCATTGCCTTTTTGTCTTTTCCGAAGCCGCCCTCGATACTGTGAAATTCCATATCGCCCACACAGACGATGTTCCCGACTGATAATTCGTTCATGTGCTTGTCCTTTCTATCCCCATTATTTCGGAGACTGCGCTTAAAATTTTCTCATTATGTAGAGTACCGCGTAAGCATTTTGAAATCTGTTCATCATAGCAAGTAATTCCTCTTGCACGTATTTTGTCTCCCAAACTGGTGATTGTCTTGTCCTCGGTTGCGAGTTTAATCTTTACTGCCCTACCAAAGGGTGTTAGTTTATGCTGCTTTCGCAATTTTCAGCCTTCCTTTCAAGATTTTTTCTTGTCATACTATTGACAAACAAGTGGTTATATAGTATATTACTTACTGTTAGAAAAATAAAAATAATTTAGAGTACTCTATTGGAGACATTCAGAACCGCCATTTTGAATGTCTATTTCAGTATGTGATTTGCTTGTCTGTCACTTGTTAAACACATTATAGCAAGCAAATCACTTACTGTCAAGCATATTTTTCTAAATTTTGCTAATTTTGAAAGGATGCATACATGTGAACACGCTTGAAAGAATTTTGTCACTTATAGAAGAGCGCGGTATCCAGCAACAAGAATTGTCTGATTATTTGGGTATAAATAAGCAAGTTATTACTGATTGGAAAAGTGGTAAATCAAAGTCCTATAAAAAATACATTGGAAAAATTGCAGAATTTTTTAATGTTACATCTGATTATCTACAGGGTCTGCAAATTGCTAATGAAACCACTGCACAAAATAGTACAGAAAGAAAAGTATTATTACTTGCTCGTAAAGCAGCTGACATTCCACCCAAAGAGAGAGACAGGATCATTAAAACATTTGAAGACACTATTGACGTCTATTTAAAAGCAAGGGGAATATCTAAGGAGGAATAGTTGTATTGAGACCTAATTTTGATAAATGCGAAAAAACGGCAACTAAGTTATTGTTAAGGCAAAATATAGGCAATTTATTTATTGATGTAAGAAAATTAAGATTTGATAAAAAGATTTTATTTGACACATTTCAAAACTATTGTAGATTAACAAAAACCCCACTGTCGAGATTTATCAACAATGAGGTCTTAATTGATGGTTTAACAATCGTTGTGGACAATATGTATGTTGTATTGTTTAGAGACGATATGAATTACGAAAGACTAAACTGGACTCTTGCGCATGAAATAGGTCACATATATTTGAACCACAAGCAAGGTAACAAAAAGGAAGAAATTGAAGCTCATTATTTTGCGGCTCAATTATTAATGCCTGAAATTGTTTTGCTTGATTTGGCTCAAAAGCAAGATGGGATTACTGCTGATGAAATTTCAGAATATTTTCATGTTTCACACACAGCGGCTTGTAAACGCATTAAGACTATTACCAATAAATATAAGCACTGTATGGATTTAGAAGAACAAAGTCTTCTAAAAAAATTTCAAGCGGTACCACCACTACCATATAGCGTGCAATTTGCTATGGGATAAAAAATCCCACATACTACCGTAAATAGCATGTGGGTGTTGAAGTAATAATTCCGAGAGAATATTTCCTTCAAATAAATTATAGACATATTAGCAAAATATGTCAATTATTGGAGGAAGAGAAATGAAAGAAGTCAAACGAATCGCTCTTATGTTGGTGCTTACAGTCGTGATATCTTGTATACCAATTGTATCTGCAGCGTCAGTACCCTACGTCGAAAGCGACACTACAGTAGGCTTTACAAGACCGTGCAATGAAACATATGCCTTTAAGTTTACAGTACACGGGACTAATGCAAATCCAAAAATAGTCGCAGGCAACGGTGCGGTTTTAAGAACTGAAAATTGTTATAAAGTTGTTGAAGCAGGAAATGATGTTTATTATTTTAAAGTACGAGCTGTTGGTCAGCCTGGAACGGCTTCCGCAATTTATACTACCCTACCGGGCCAACAAGCAGTGAATCACTGTGTAATAACCGTTGGTCAGCCACTAAATGGCAAAAAACTTAAACTTGTTGATGTAACAAAAAATACTGTTAAAGTAAACGAAACTGCAACTCTAACTATAAATGGGAAGCCTAATACCCCATATACTATTTCCGTTTTTTATACTTCAGGCGCAAGTGAGGCAAAAGGACTTGAAGAAAAAACTTCTAACGCTTCTGGGAATGTAACATGGACATGGAAAGTTGGGGCTAACACAAACTCCGGTAAACATAGAATAGTAATTAACGGCGGCGGCGAAAGAATAGAAACGAGTTTTGTAACAGCTTGATAAGGAGGTTCCTTATGAAATACGGAATTAGAAAACCGTCTGTTAAAAAGTCTATATCTGCACGTACAACTGGTAGAGCAAAACGAGCTGTCAAAAAAGCCGTTATCCCCGGATACGGCAAAGCAGGTATGGGGTGGGT
>DHNF01000030.1:5980-6138 GCA_002409375.1 Ruminococcaceae bacterium UBA5423 | reverse complement strand
TTTTTTCATAAGATAATTCAAAAGATTGCGGCGATGACCTACCATTTTCAGCAACCCGCGACGTGAATGATGGTCCTTCTTGTGCACTTTAAGATGCTCGGTTAAATCGTTGATTCTCTTTGTGAGAATAGCGATCTGAACCTCGGGAGAACCGGTAT
>DHNF01000030.1:5301-5861 GCA_002409375.1 Ruminococcaceae bacterium UBA5423 | reverse complement strand
CTCGGGAGAACCGGTATCGCCTTCGTGTGTTGCGTACTTCTGCATAATTGCAGTCTTTTCTTCCGGCAACATGTTTTTCACCTCTTTTGTTTTTACCCAAAACCCAGCACGGGGAAACGGTGATTCCCGTTACAAATACAATCGGGCATACTCCAACGGCCGGGTAGTGGAAAAATACTGTAATTTGCCAACACATTTTATCATAGTTTTCCCCGCTTGTAAACCCCTTATTCCCAAACTAAAAACCGTACTGAAAATAATAGTTTACAAATTCTAATTTCGGGCGATACAATAATACAACAAGCAGCAAAACCATCGATTTTTGGGAAGCTGGAGTAAAGTTTCGTCATCGGTTTATGCATTTTAGATGGGCTCAAAAGGCAAAGCATCTAACAAATTTTGTGAAAAATATTAATGAAAACGATTAATATTTGCCAAAAAACCGCACTATTAACAATATTTTAAGTATTTATCAGATTATCTAAGGAAAGTATTGACAATTAAAATGTTATGTTGTAAACTGTAGCATATAGTAGATTTTAGTTATATTCTATCTATTG
>DHNF01000030.1:3277-5171 GCA_002409375.1 Ruminococcaceae bacterium UBA5423 | reverse complement strand
GCATTTTATGCGGAGTGTGTTTTAGTTATATTCTATCTATTGTTATACAATATTAATATTACTTGGTAAAGCTGTTGAAAGACAGTGACACAAAGCTAAAGGGCCTAAGGGAAACACCTATGGTAGCCAGTTGCCGATTCACTCGCATTTTATGCGGAGTGTGTTTTTGTTATATTGGCAGCTGCTTTAGCTTGAAGGCGGCTGCTTTTTGTTATCATAAATTACTTAATGAAGGTGGGATAACGGAATGTTAAATTTATCCGGCATGTCAGTAATGCAAAAAACTCTTGACACCCTGTGGCTGAGGCAACGTATTGTCTCAAACAATATTGCAAACATAGACACACCGGGCTATAAGAGCAGAGAAGTAAAATTCGAGGAATACTTAAATAACCTAACACCGGGCGAAACGTTAAAAGAAAAAGATGTTCCTGACGCCCGCATAGTGACAAAAAGCGACACATCCCTGAGAGAAGACGGAAACAATGTGGATATTGATAAGGAAAGCTTGGAATTGTACCGTGTTCAAATTCAATACGAATATATGGTAAGAAAGCTGTCTGATGAATTTTCAAACATCAAAACTGTTCTAACGGAGGGAAGAAGATAAAATGTCGTTTTTATCAAGTCTCAACATTGCAGGTTCGGCGCTTACTGCCCAGCGCTTTAGAATGGATGTCGCGTCCCAAAACATTGCAAATGTCGATACAACAAGGACGCAAAACGGTGAGCCCTATTCCAGAAAGATGGTAGTAATGCAAGAGCGTTTTTCCGATATGCTGGACACACAAAGGAATAAAGTTGGCCAGGGTGTAGAAATATCCGAGATTGTGGAAGGTGACAAATCGTTTAAGCTTGTTTATGAGCCTGACCATCCAGACGCCGACGATCTTGGCTATGTTAGGTATCCCAACATAGATATGGTGAAGGAAATGATGGATATGATGTCTGCGACAAGGTCATATGATGCAAATGTCACTACCGTAAATGCAATAAAAACCATGGCTATGAGCGCCCTTCAAATCGGCAGATAATTTTTGAGAAAACGAGGTGTTTTTGATGTATATAGCGCCACTAAGCAGCATAAGTGCTATTGAGTTAGCACAAAAGCAGGCACCTGCAAATCAATCTGAGGGTGCCGGAGCAAGCTTTAAGGATATGCTGTCAGGTCTTATTAAAAATGTAAATGAAGCAGACAGGGTTGCCAAAAACGATATCATAAAAATTGCGTCAGGCAATGCGGACGATTTACATACAATTATGATAAATGCTCAAAAGGCAGAAATAGCAACTATGATGGCGGTGCAGGTCAGGAACAAGATTCTTGATGCGTATAATGAAATTATGCGAATTACTCTATAGTTTGGAACTGGAGAATAGTCATGAATCAAAAAGCGACCATGTATTTGTCTAAGTTAATTGAATATATTAAGAACCTCGATAAAAAAAGACGCATTACATATATTGCTGTATTGGCTGCGGTTGTAGTTGCTACTGTTATTATTGCGGTGCTTTTAAATTTAAAGCACTATGTTGTGTTGTACAGAAACCTCGATGTCGAAGAATGTTATGCAATAGCCGGCAAACTGGATGAGATGTCTGTACCTTACAAAGTTCAAAACGACAGCACAATATATGTGGACGAAAAGGATGAACCCAGCGTAAAGATTGAGCTTGCAGCCGAGGGATTTCCAAAATCCGCGTTGAATTATGACATTTTTACCGAGAACATTGATTTCATGACTACAGATTATGAAAAGACAAAATACAATTTGTTTTTAATACAAGAAAGGCTACAGGCCACTATAAAAACGCTTGATGGTGTTGAAGATGCCATTGTTTCGATTACAGTACCCGACAACGGCTTTGCCGTGCTGGAAGAAGATAAAATTAA
>DHNF01000030.1:0-3135 GCA_002409375.1 Ruminococcaceae bacterium UBA5423 | reverse complement strand
AAAAACAATGTAACCCTTTCTAAAAAACAGATAAAAGGTGTAGAGCTGTTGGTGGCTAGGAGTGTCCCCGGACTTTTGCAAGAAAATGTTTCGATTGTTGACCAAACAGGTGCGATTATTAATGATTATTCCGAGGACAGCTCACTTGTATCCACTGCCGACAAAATAAAAACCGAAAATGAAATGTCAAGAATAATATCCGACAGGATAACCTCGGTGCTTGAACCTATTTATGGCAGAGATAAATTAAGCGTGGGCGTTAATGTTGTATTAGATTATAGCAAAAAGGCGATAGACAAAACCGAGTATGTACCGGGGGAAAACAATACAGGCGTAATTGATAATTTTGATCAGGAATATGAAGGGCCAGGCAACGCAGCACAAAATGGGGGCATACCCGGGACCGAGCCCAACACCGAAATACCAGGCTACCACATTCCGGAGGATGCTGAAAATAATGAGAACATTAAAAACAAGGTTAGTGTGGACTATCTTGTCAGCCAAATAAGGGAACAGATACAAAAAGAAGGTGCTGAAATTAAAGACCTTACTGTTTCTGTACTTATTGATAAAAAGGACATTACTGAAGCAGAGGCCGATAAAATCACAGGCATTGTCGCTAACACATCGGGTGTAACTAAAGAAAAGGTCGAGCTTTTTTGCACAGATTTTGCCACAGGCAGTTCAGAAAATGAAAAGCCTCATGATGGGGATATTCCAACCTTTTTTGCAGGTCCATTTGCACCGCAGTTCCTGATAATTTATGGCATATCAGCACTTGTTTTGGCAGTGGTAATTATCAGTATGATTATAAGAGCCAAACAAAAAAGAAAAAAAGAACTTCTTAAAAAATTAATGAACGAAGAGGAACTTATGACTAAGGTCAAAGATACTGACAGCAAATTGAGCGAACAAAATCAATATATTAAGGATATAAGGGATTTCTCGATAAAAAACCCTCAGATTACAGCTTTGTTGCTTAGAAGCATGCTGCAGGGAGGGCAGGAGCATAATGACAACTAATAAAGTTGCTGCAAAAACGCCGGGTTCTTTAAACATCACAGACAAAGCGAACATTTCTGAATATTCCAAGGCGGCCATAATAGCGATAAACCTTGGGACAGACTCTGCCGCTAATGTGTTCAGGCACCTTAAAGAGGATGAAATAGAGCAGCTTATAATCGAAATATCAAGAATAAAAAGTGTCTCACCAGAAGTGAGCGGGCAAGTAGTGGAAGAGTTTTACCAAATGTGCCTTGCCCAAAAATATATTACAGAAGGCGGCATGCAATTTGCGAAAGACGTGTTGGAAAAAGCCTTTGGTACACAGAATGCCGCAAATTTACTTGCCAAGGTAACAAGTGGGCTTAAGGTCAAGGCATTTGACTTTATTAAAAAAATCGAGCCACAGTATCTTTTGGGATTTCTACAAAATGAACATGCGCAAACAGTGGCGGTTATTTTGTCATATGCCAATATTGAACAGGCGGCACATATTATTGCTCTTTTGCCCAAAGACATGCAGCTGGATGTTATCGAAAGAATGGCAACGCTAGACAGTATTTCACCCGAAATCATTAAAGATATTGAAAAATCCCTTGAAAAAAAGCTTTCATCGGTATATCTGGATGGGTTTATGGAGGCCGGTGGAATTAAGAATGTTGCCGAAATTCTAAACCATGTTGACAGAAGCACAGAAAAATTCATTTCAGAGGAATTGTCCAAAAGAAACAAAGAGCTGGCCGAGGAAATTCGCAAGAGAATGTTCGTGTTTGAGGATATTGTAACGCTCGAGGATTACGATATTCAGCGCATAGTTACAGAGGTGGATATCAAGGATTTGATGATTGCGCTGAAAGGCTCCAACAGCGATACCCAGGAAGCAATCTATGCAAATATGTCATCAAGGTTGAGAGACATTATAAAAGAGGACATTAAGTACCTCAAAGGCATAAGAGTCAGTGATGTAAACGAAGCTCAGCAAAGAATTGTAGATATAATAAGAAAACTTGAAGAAAACGGAGATATTGTAATACAAAGAGGTGGTGCTGATTATGTTCTCAATTAATTTAATAAAGAAGGACAGTGCGGACACAGGTTCGTTTTACAAGCTTGAAGAACTCTTTGAAGATTGCGAGCAAGAAATTTTAGAAGATGATAACGCTTGCCGGCAAAAGGCTGACGAGATTTTATCAAGCGCGAAGGAAAAAGCCGAACAAATTATTACTGATGCCCAGCAAGAGGCTCAAAGTATTATCCTCGAGGCGGATAAGAGCTCTAACAAAATTTATATTGAAAGATACCGTACTTCTCAGCAATCCGGATATACCGACGGAATTGCCAAGGGATATGCCGAAGCACAGGAAAAAGCCAAAAAAATGATGGACGAGTTAGAAAAGCTTTGCCACTGCTTCACTGAAGAAAAGGATAAAGTTATTTGTGAAAGCAAAAAAACGATTATTGATTTGGCGGCGGAAATAGCCAGAAAGGTCACATGCGGCAAATTCATGGAGGAAGACGGTGCGTTCTTAGCCGTTTTTGAGCAGGTTGTCAAAAAGTTGCCGGCCGCAACAAAGCTGACAGTTACTTTGGCGGACAAGGATTACCAGGTTATGACCTTTAATCAGGACAAACTATATAAGCTTGCAGAAGAATTTGAGTTTATAGAAATACAAAGTGACATCAATGAAGAAAACGGAACAATAAAGCTTGAAACGGACAGCGTGTACTTAGATGCGAGCTTAAGCAAGCAAATTGATATGGTAAAAAGCAATTTAATGGCACTTTAGCCCAGCCCCAAAAAGACAGGGGGGAGACCAATGGATTTTGCAAAAGCCAAGCAAGCAATACGGCAATGCGAAACAATCGCTTCCAGGGGAAAAATTGACAAGGTCATCGGATTGACGGTAGAAGCAGTCGGACTGGCGGCCGGCATAGGTGAGATATGCAAAATATATACAGTTGACGGAGGGTATATTTTATCTGAGGTTGTGGGGTTTCGCAATGACAGGGCGATTATCATCCCTTATGACAACTTGTGCAGCGTAGCGCCCGGAAGCTATGTAGAGGCTGTGAAAAATGTGCTCGAAATAAATGTTGGCCCACAGCTTCAAGGGCGCATACTTGATGGCCTTG
>DHNF01000149.1:2855-3215 GCA_002409375.1 Ruminococcaceae bacterium UBA5423 | reverse complement strand
GTATTTACCGGCCAAAGCCGGAACATTCTTTATTTTTGTGCTTACAATATTTTACATAAACTTACATTGAAACAGGAGATTTTGAATTTGGAAATAGAAAGAAAATTTTTAATTAATGAATTTCCCGACAACCTGCCGCTTATCAGCGAATCAGTGGTTTATCAGGGATATATTTCGGTAAATCCGGTTGTGCGTATCAGAAGCATTATAAGTGATAGCGGCACACGGTACGAGCTCTGCTTTAAAGGAAAGGGCACTATAGCTAGACAGGAAACCGAAATTGAGCTTGACGACAAAACCTTTAAGGAACTTGAAAATTTTTTAAATGCTCCTATGGTACGCAAGGATTTTAAGGTTTAT
>DHNF01000149.1:2236-2691 GCA_002409375.1 Ruminococcaceae bacterium UBA5423 | reverse complement strand
TACGCAAGGATTTTAAGGTTTATGAATTGCCGGGAGGATATAAACTTGAATGCAGTCTTGTCGATGCAGGTGAACCAACTGAATTTATGTTTGCCGAAATAGAATTTGACACATTAGAACAAGCCTTGGAGTATCAGCCGCCCAAATTTTTTAGCAGGGAAGTTACCGAAGACAGATATTATGGCATGGCATCTTATTGGATAAGAAAAAGTAATATCAAAGTTTGAGCATTTGACAGTATAAACCGGAAGTATTTGCAGAAAATAAGGCTGGTTTTCCGGTTTTTTAGATTTGAAGGAAGGGTGAATATTTTGGGCAAAAATAAAAAGAAGTCTAATAAAAACCAAAGAAATTTGAACCAGCAAAACGCTCAGAACTGCGCGCAGAACCAATGTGATCATAACTCTTGCCAGAACAACCAAAATAAAAACAAACAGCCTGAACAGTTCTAAAAA
>DHNF01000149.1:0-2143 GCA_002409375.1 Ruminococcaceae bacterium UBA5423 | reverse complement strand
CAGCCTGAACAGTTCTAAAAAGCCGGGTGCCAATTTTTTTATTCGCCGAACGACTGCCGATTTAATATTCGGCAGTTGTTCTTTTTTATGAAAGGACTTTTATTTCATACACTAATATGTTAAAATATCAATAGTGCTTAATTAGTAATTTGTTTGCGCTATGAATCGGTCGCGGTGCGAGCATTCATTCATTCATAAGGTTTTTGATAATACCTTGCACAATATATTTCAATGGGTCAAAGGGAGGTATACCGTGAACAGCAAAATCAAGGACAAAAATGCCGATTTTTTGTTTGAAGCAATCCTGAGCCTTGAGACTCTCGAGGAGTGCTACCGTTTTTTTGAGGATCTATGTACGGTTTCTGAAATCAAGGCCATGGCGCAGAGAATTGTTGTGGCGAAGATGTTGAGCGACAAGCGGGTATACAGCGATATTGTTGCTGCAACCGGTGCGTCAACTGCAACAATCAGCCGTGTTAACAGGTCACTTATTTATGGCTGCGATGCCTATGATATGGTATTTTCACGCATGAAAATGGATGAGAAAGAAGACAAATGAGCGGGTATTCAGCGTTTGCCCATTATTATGACATGCTGATGGGCGATGTGGATTATGCTGCGAGGGCAGATTATTTCATGTCTCTTTTTTCGCGCCATGATTCTAAACACAAGCATATGACGCTGTTAGATTTGGCGTGCGGGTCGGGCAGTCTTTCTCTTGAACTTGCACACCGCGGTGTTGATATCATTGGAGTTGATTGCTCGGACGACATGTTATCTGCGGCGCGTGATAAGGCCGATAAGGCCGGGGTTCCTCTTTTACTGATTTGTCAGGATATGCGCAGACTGGACCTGTACGGCACGGTGGACGGCGCGGTATGCAGTCTTGATGGCATTAACCATATCTGCCGCACAAGCGAGCTTGTACAGATATTTGAAAGGCTGTATTTGTTTATCGAGCCGGGCGGGCTTTTTATTTTTGACGCAAACACAGTATATAAGCATCTTTTTGTGTTGGGCAACAACTCATTTGTATACGAGATGAAAGATGTTTTTTGTGTTTGGCGCAACAGTCTAAACAAGCATTTGGCAAAGGTTGATATGATTCTGGATTTCTTTATACGGGAGAAAGACGGTAGATATATTCGACTTACCGATAGTCTTAGTGAGCGCGCATATTCGGTAAGGACTTTGAAAAGGCTTTTATCATCTGCGGGGTTTGACACTTTGGCAGTATACGATGATTTGAGCTATGAGCAGCCAAAAGAGGACAGCAACCGTGTTGTTTTTGTTGCTCGGCGGCGCATATAAAGTATAATGATGTGAAAGGTTTTATTTAATGCATAATACTGGCAGAATGATAAGGTGCATCACTAAGGACGCTTCGGCAATGGTAGTGGTGGCTGATTCGACAGCAATCGCAGCCAAGGCAGAGCGCATACACAAATGTTCGGCTGTTATCACGGCCGGGCTTGGCAGGCTTTTGACTGCAACATCAATGATGGGAATATTGCTTAAGGGCAAGGACGACAGCATTACGGTGAAAATTAATGGAGGCGGCCCGGCAGGCACAGTTATGGCGGTATCAGACAGTGCGGGCAATGTGCGAGGCTATGCCTCAAACCCTATAGTAGAGATTCCATCTCGCCCTGACGGTAAGTTAAATGTCGGAGGGGCAATTGGCACCCAAGGGCTTTTAAATGTGATTAGGGATACCGGAGGCGCGCAGCCATATATCGGATGCACCACTGTATTGTCGGGTGAAATTGCTGAGGAAATAACAAAATATTATGCCGATAGCGAGCAAGTGCCTACGGTTTGTGCGCTTGGAGTGCTTGTAAACCCCGATTTGACTGTGCGCGTTGCAGGCGGATTTTTGCTGCAGCTTTTACCCTTTTGTCCCGATGATGTTATTGATCGTGTGGAAAGTAATGTCGCGTCTTTAAAGCCAATGACAACTATGCTCGATAATGGCATGACACCGGAAAACATTTGCGAGCAAGTTTTGCAAGGCTTCGAGTTTGAAATTTTGGAGGAATATAAACCCGAGTACCGATGTAACTGCTCGCGCAAAAGAGTTGAACGCGCGTTTTGCACAATGAAGTTGGAAGATCTTTTAAGCCTGCCTGATGAAACTGGCATG
>DHNF01000112.1:14217-14922 GCA_002409375.1 Ruminococcaceae bacterium UBA5423 | reverse complement strand
CATTATACTCACTGGTTTCAACCAATGACCGGAATTACTGCCGAAAAACATGACAGCTTTATTTCACCAAAATCCGACGGCACTGTTATTATGGAGTTTTCAGGCAAAGAACTGATACAGGGAGAACCCGATGCGTCGAGTTTTCCATCGGGCGGCCTGCGTGCAACTTTTGAAGCGCGCGGATACACCGCATGGGATCCAACCTCATATGCCTTCATCAAGGACGACACCCTATGTATTCCAACAGCATTTTGTTCCTTTGGCGGTCAGGCGCTTGACAAAAAGACACCTCTACTCCGTTCAATGGAGGCTATCAACAAGCAATCCATGCGCGTGCTCAAGCTTTTCGGAAATTATGATATAAAAAGTGTAACCACAACCGCGGGGCCGGAGCAGGAGTATTTTTTGATTGACAAAGAACTTTATGAAAAGCGTAAGGATTTGATTTTTTGCGGGCGTACACTGTTTGGTGCAAGACCGCCCAAAGGCCAGGAGCTTGAAGATCATTACTTTTGCGCAATTAAACCGCGTGTCAAGGCTTTTATGGCGGAGTTGGATAATGAACTGTGGAAGCTTGGCATACTCGCTAAAACCGAGCACAATGAAGTAGCGCCCGCTCAGCACGAACTTGCCCCTATATATACAACAACTAATATCGCAGCCGACCACAATCAACTTACCATGGAAATAATGAAAAAAGTGGCG
>DHNF01000112.1:13659-14030 GCA_002409375.1 Ruminococcaceae bacterium UBA5423 | reverse complement strand
CCTGCTGCATGAAAAGCCGTTTGCAGGCGTCAATGGCAACGGCAAACACAACAATTGGTCACTCAAAACAGACACGGGAATCAATCTTCTTGAACCCGGCGATTCACCAAGTGAAAACGCCCAGTTTCTATTATTTCTGACAGCGGTTATCAAAGCCGTAGATGAATATCAGGACTTAATTCGGCTGTCTGTCGCCACTGCAGGCAATGATCACCGCCTTGGTGCCCACGAGGCGCCGCCTGCAATTGTCTCAATGTTTATGGGTGATGATCTCTTATCAGTTCTTGAAGCTATTGAAAGCGGAAGTGCTTATGTGCAAAAGAATAAGCAAGAGATGCAAATAGGCGTCCATGTACTTCCCCGATTTTTCA
>DHNF01000112.1:12671-13482 GCA_002409375.1 Ruminococcaceae bacterium UBA5423 | reverse complement strand
CTGACCGCAACCGAACATCGCCGTTTGCATTCACCGGTAACAAATTTGAATTTCGAATGCCCGGCTCATCTCTTTCCGTTTCAGGTCCGAATATTATCCTTAATACCATCGTTGCAGAACAACTGTCACTGTTTGCCGATATTCTTGAGAGCTCTGATAACTTCCAAACAGATTTGCTAAACCTGATTCGTAATACCATCACCGAACATAAACGTATTATTTTTAACGGCAACAACTACAGTGACGAATGGGTAAAAGAGGCTGAAAAGCGTGGATTATTGAACCTGCCCTCAACAGTTGACGCACTGCCGTATTTTGTTTCAGATAAGAATATACGGCTTTTTGCAAAGCATATGGTGTTCTCGGAACAGGAGATCCGTTCAAGATATGAAATCTTACTTGAAAACTACTGTAAAGTAATCAACATAGAAGCACTTACTATGCTTGATATTGCACGAAAAGAAATCCTGCCGGCGGTTATGTCTTATATCCGGGATTTAAGCCAAACTGCTATTTTAAAAGCACAGCTTATCCCTGACATAAACTGCGATATGGAAAGAACGCTGGTAGACAAGCTTTCTGCTCTTTGTGCAAGCTTTTATAATAAGACAGAAATGCTAAGCAACGCCCTGCTCAACACCAAAAGCCAAACCGAGCTATTTAAATGTGCAAAATACTACAAAGAAACCGTTTTGGCAGCTATGCGCGAAACCCGTGCTGTCGCCGATGAGATGGAATTGTTAACAGATAACAAATATTGGCCATTCCCAACCTTTAGCGATTTGCTGTTTAAAATATAAATTGTCCAGCA
>DHNF01000112.1:11931-12505 GCA_002409375.1 Ruminococcaceae bacterium UBA5423 | reverse complement strand
AAACGACTTATGCTGATATGCTGCAAACAGTAATTTTTTACGAAAATCGGGGAAGAATAATCCATCAAGAAATAAATAAAGGTGGAGTTTATTATGCAGTCACTGTGGCAGAACGATTGCTTGATCCCTGAGCGTGAGCCTTTGCGAGGCACAAGAAAAGTTGATGCTGCAATTATAGGAGCGGGATTGGCGGGGATTCTGACAGCATATTTTCTTAAAGAAAGAGGCCTTAGCGTAATTGTGCTCGAACGCGGTCGTATTGGGCAGGGAGAAACAAGCGGAACAACCGCTAAAATAACTGCTCAGCATCGACTGATTTACGATAGTCTTATAAAGCAATACGGCATGGAAATGGCAAAGCAATATGCTTTAGCAAATATCCGTGCTATAAGTCAATATAAAAAACTTATTGATAAGCTTGGCATAGATTGCGATTTTAAGATTTGCCCTTCCTATGTGTTTAATCGTGTGAACACAACTCAACTTGAAAACGAGGCCGAAGCCGCCGCACGCCTTGGCATTCCATCGTTTATGACCGACATCACCGAACTGCCCTTCAGGGTAAAAGGTGCGC
>DHNF01000112.1:11311-11790 GCA_002409375.1 Ruminococcaceae bacterium UBA5423 | reverse complement strand
AAAGGTGCGCTTTGTTTTTCTAATCAGGCATGCTTTCATCCGTTAAAGTTTCTAAAATCTGTGGCTGAGCCACTTTCGATATATGAAAATACAAGGGTAAAAACTGTCGATAACCAAACTGTATATTTCGACGGAGGCCGCCTTAATGCAAAATATGTAGTAATGGCAACACACTATCCGCTGATAAACACACCTGGATATTATTTTATGCGTTTGCATCAGGAGCGGTCATATGTGCAAGCTCTAAATAATGTACCTTTGGTAAACGGAATGTATGTGGACGAACGACAATACGGACTTTCTTTGCGCAGCTCGGGCGATACACTTATCTTAGGCGGTGCAGGTCACAGAACGGGCAAAAACCCCGCTGCATCAAACAACCAACCCAGCAGCTATGATCGCTTGCGAAAAGTGGCTGCAAAGCTTTATCATAATCCACAATTCAGTTTTAGATGGTCCGCTCAAGATTGCATTACTTC
>DHNF01000112.1:548-11169 GCA_002409375.1 Ruminococcaceae bacterium UBA5423 | reverse complement strand
TCGGATAGTGTTCCATATATCGGTCAATACTCGACATCAACACCTCACATGTTTGTTGCAACGGGATTTAACAAATGGGGCATGACAAGTTCCATGGTGGCTGCAACGCTGATCACTGACCAAATCACTGGAGAAAAAAATGAATGTGCCCCAATTTTTTCTCCGCGCCGTTTTTCAGTTAAGTCATTGGCTAAAAACATCACAGGTGACGGTATACCGGCTTCAATAGGGTTATTATCCGAGGCGTTCCACTTCCCTGTAAAAGAGCTTGACGACTTAAAAAAAGGGACTGGTGGAATAATAGAATACAAGGATAAAAAAGTTGGCGCATACAAAGCGGAGGACGGCAAAGTCCATCTGGTTTCCACTCGATGCCCCCATCTCGGATGCGAGCTTCAATGGAATCCCGATGAAAAGTCTTGGGACTGTCCGTGTCACGGCTCTCGATTTGACATCTACGGAAAATGGCTAAGCAGCCCGGCTGTTACAAATTTACCATGTAAAACGCTAAAATAAAACAATACTCCCCTTCGCCTTGCCTTATATCATACTATCATTTTATATATCTTGATTATTTATATACATTATAACAAATGAACGGCAGTACAGCTTTTAATTTTATAAATACAATTGACTATTTTTTCACAAAGGAGTAGAATAAACTTTAATTCATTAAATGGAGGTTGACATTCATGGCAAGAGTATATAATTTTTCGGCCGGCCCTTCGGTTCTCCCGGAAAGTGTACTCAAAAAAGCTGCAGAGGAAATGCTGGATTATAAGGGTTCAGGTCAATCGGTGATGGAAATGTCTCACCGTTCCAAAGTCTTTGAACCAATAATCAGCGACTGCGAATCGCTTTTGCGTACAGTGATGAACATTCCCAACAATTTTAAGATATTGTTTCTTCAGGGTGGGGCATCCTCACAGTTTGCCATGGTTCCTCTTAACCTTATGAACGGCAGCGGTAAAGCTGACTTTGTCATAACCGGACAATGGGCAACCAAGGCATACAAGGAAGCGTCTCGTTACGGCCAGGCAAAAATTGTGGCCAGTTCCAAGGACAAAACTTTTACTTATATTCCAAAGCTTAGCCCCGAAACTTTTACGCCCGATGCCGATTATTTCCATATTTGTGTAAACAATACGATTTACGGCACCCGCTATACCACTTTGCCTGAAACAGGTGATGTGACGCTGGTTGGCGATATATCCTCCTGCATACTTTCAGAACCAATTGATGTTTCACGGTTTGGAGTTCTTTATGCTGGCGCACAAAAAAACATGGGCCCTGCAGGTCTAACCGTTGTTATAATTCGAGAAGACCTCATTGGCAAAGCGCGTGATAATACACCCACTATGTTTGATTACAAAATACATAGTGATAGTAACTCTATGTTTAACACTCCGCCTTGCTATTCAATTTATATATGCAAGCTGGTTCTGGAATGGATTAATAATGACATCGGCGGACTTGAAAACATGAAAGCTATCAACGAGAAAAAAGCTAACATGCTGTATGATTTTCTTGACAGCTCAAATCTGTTTCGCGGCACAGTTGACAAGAAGGACCGTTCATTAATGAATATTCCGTTTGTTACCGGCAATGAAGAACTTGATGCACAATTTGTTAAAGAAGCAGCCGATGCCGGGTTTGTCAACTTAAAAGGGCATCGCACAGTCGGTGGTATGCGTGCATCAATATACAATGCTATGCCGTTGGATGGTGTAGCTGCATTGGTAGATTTTATGATGAATTTTGAAAAAAAGCATATATAGCTCTTATAACCCGAAAGGATGAATCTGTTTTAATGAATATCTTAACTTTAAATAAAATTGCCGCCTGCGGCACTGACTGTTTTAATAAAGATAAATATAATGTCAGTGACAATGTCGAATCTCCCGACGGTATATTGGTTCGCTCCCAATCAATGCATGAAATGGATTTTCCGCCAACACTAAAAGTCATAGCGCGGGCAGGAGCGGGTGTAAACAATATTCCCCTTGACAAATGCAGTGAAGCCGGTATTGTTGTGCTAAACACGCCCGGCGCCAATGCAAACGCCGTTAAAGAGCTGGTTATTGCCGGATTGCTCATTTCTTCGCGACGCGTCATATCAGCCATAGAATGGGCCAAAACGCTTAAAGGCAAGGGCGATGAGGTTCCAAAGTTGATAGAAAAAGGCAAAAGCCAATTTGCCGGTCCCGAAATCAGGGGCAAAAAACTTGGTGTTATTGGTTTGGGTGCAATTGGCGTGCTTGTTGCTAACGGTGCAAGACGGCTTGGGATGGATGTTTATGGCTATGATCCTTATATTTCTGTAGATTCGGCCTGGGGACTTTCCAGCTCGGTACACCGCGCAAGGGACCTTAATCATCTATATGAAATATGCGATTACATCACAATTCATGTCCCGTTGACAAAGGATACGAAAGGAATGCTCAATTCGTCAACATTCGAACTGATGCGCGACGGTGTGCGTATACTAAACTTTTCCCGTGCAGATTTAGTTAATAGGCAGGACATGCGTGATGCACTGGCAAACGGCAAAGTCGCGGCATATGTCGTTGACTTCCCCACCGATGACATGCTTTACGTTGATAATGTTATTGCAATACCCCATCTTGGTGCATCCACTCCCGAAAGTGAGGACAATTGCGCTATTATGGCGGCACATGAAATGATAGATTATCTTGAAAACGGCAATATTATCAATTCAGTTAATTTCCCATCGGTTGAGGTACCCCGCACTACCGATACTCGTATATGCGTGCTGCATCGCAACATTCCAAATATGCTTGCACAAATCAGTGGAGTTTTATCCGGCGCAGGCATTAACATTGAATCTATGGTTAATCGGTCAAAAAAAGACAGCGCTTATACAATACTCGATGTTGTCGGCGATGTTCAGGGCGAACTGCTGGATAAGATAGAAGGAATTGACGGCGTAATTCGCCTGCGCAAAATCCGTTAATAGGCTTTATCTCCACCATTATGACAAAAAGCCCGCTAATCGTAAGGTTAGCGGGCTTTTCTGAATAATGAAAACCACTCGCTCGTATCATAGGTCTTTGCCCGTCCGTGCAGAACTACCGGCTAAGCCGGTGGGTATTTATTAATATTAGACATTACACGAAAGCAAAACTTTCCTCAGACGTGTAACAACCACAATTTCTATGCAAATTCTGCTAAGCGTTTTCGGAAATGCATATAGTTTTCGAACGATACCTCCTCGGGAACTCCATGATCACAGGTCGGAATAAATCCGCCGCGTTTATGCAGTTCAGGCAGGATATTGTCAAGATAACGGTCTATTTCCTTTCTGGTACTTGCCAAGATTCGTTTGTCAATTCCACCCATCATTAAGAGATCAGGCCATTTTTTTGAGGATTCTAATATATCAGATTTTGATGCTGCTTCAAAAGGACTGAAATAATCGGCACCCACCGCTTCACGATACAGATCAATAACAGGCCAGCAGAAACCGTCGGTATCGATTTGAACATGCAAATCACGTTCTTTATCAAGCTGGCGAACTTTGATATTCGTGATCAGTTGTTGATAATACGGGAACAAAAACTTTTTTATCATATCAAGTGAAATCAGTGGCCCGCTGTTGTAGCAGATATCCTCAGCAAGAAAAACCTCGTCATAGGAAACGTGCCTCTGTATATATTCCGTGACACTGTCAGCAAGTTTCAACCAATTTTCCATGCAAGCATGTATAAGCTCGGGCATATCATAAAATGCATAACACAACGCTTCGGGACCGATGAGAGAACGAAGGTACATGTAGCCACCCACCATGCGCTGACTGATAATTTTGCCTTCTTTCTGCGCTTGGACATATCGTGAAATATTTCTGTCAATATCTTTAAAGCGTTCTTGGGTTTCTGCAGAGAGCCTCCACGCAACATTTTCTTCCCAGCTTTTCACATCGGTGACAGGAGAAGTAAGATATTCAGGCATAAATCCGGAACGGCGGTTTTTGAAGAATAGAACATGGCGTCCCGCAAAGTCTTGAACGACCTCGGTATCCCCTCTGTCTTCAATTAATATTTCATCAAACTTGGGATAAAACTCTGCTTCACACCATCCTAGGTGCCATATATCCATATGAGCGGGCTCATCAAAACCAAAAATTTCCTTTAAATATTCATTGTAATCCCCTTTTACATCGGAGTATTTTTTTAAATATCCCTCTTCTATCCACCTGTCTAATGAATAGAATCCAAACTCTCGAAAAACAAAGGGGGCACTTGGCTTCTTATGGTAAAAATCTCGCAACTTTCTCACACTTGCCGACATGCTTTCACGAGGGGGAACCTTAATACTATTCATCTTAACAATCCCTTTCCTTCAGAAAAGATTTTATTCCTTTTTATGGTTCGCATTTCGAATGTCCTCCTTTTGATTTGTAATCGAGCAGTTGGCAGTCCGCTTCTTTACTTTATCATAAAGAGTTTTTTTACGCAATATCGCTTAAGCTTTACCCCCCGGCATTGCCGGGGGGTCTCTTCATTACAATGGAAAATTAGGGAATGGCATCATCACCTCGCTCAAATAGCATTGTACAATCAAGTGAATGACACTCACCATATATGGTTTTCTTATTTTTATACCAATTTATCTAAGTGTAAGAATTACAAAATTGATGGTAATATATCCATATTACTCCTTTAAACTGGTTATTTGGGGATCAGCGGCTTTTTTGGGTTGACTTGACTTTTTCGTACTTTTCTTTTTATTCCGTTTCAACCTACCGGTAACAAGGAGAAACAAAAACAAGCAGCCCACTGGAACGAAGAGATGATAAAGCAGTCCCCGAACTCCCATCTCATCAAGATCGGAAAGCATAGCAGGCTTGTTGATATAGGGCAAGAAGGAAAAATATCGAATGCGCTCGGAGCGTGTTTCACCCTCCTCCAGCCGAGGCCAAGCCTCATTACTCAGATAGATGACATACCCACGATATTGTTTACCATTTGCCATAAAGGAGTAACCCTTGGATATGGTGCGGGAGCGATTTTCTCCCGCATTTGTATCATCCAGACGGCTGTTATAGCTATCAACTGTACCCATGACACTGTCACCCCAGAAACCAAGCGCCAGCGTGGAAAGGCTGTTGTATGCTGCAAAGAGCAGAACAGCATAAATCAGGATGAGAATAACAATAGGCGGTTTATTGCTTTTTTTAGCCATTGTAAAACACATCCTTCCTTATTTTTTCTCCAGCATATAAATCTGCATGGTTCTTTGGCCGCCCTCGGTTTCGCTTAAAAAGGTGTACTTAGCGCTATATCCGGTTGATTGAATTTCAACGGTATGTGTAATTGTCGTACTATCTTTCTTAATCACTAACACATATCTCGAATCGCTGAGCTTTTCGAGAACGTACTCCGTGTTATTTGGATCGGCGTAGCTTTTAAAAGTCAAGCTGGGCCCATTGTAATGCAGCCAAATGTCTGCTGAGGGCTTCTCCCAAGGGGTGAAACTCTCTTTTTTATCTATTTGCATCATACCTTCTCCCGGTATGAACAATTCACTACGAATCATATAAGAGGCATAATCGCCTGAGATGCTTTCAAGAATATCAGGCTTGTTTTCGGGAGGTTTTGCTTTTACGACGATGGTATAAAGCGGCTCACCTTGGTATCCACCTGAATATGAACCGGATGAAATAGAAAAGTTTACTATTACATTCGGCTTTTGTTTGCTTAGCAAATCAGCTTCGTTTTGATAAAGCCAGATTTCGGAAGGTGATTCCAATGCTTCATAATCGGATTCTTGAAAACTGAGCATACATTTTCCTCTGCTATCAAATGATTTATACATATTTTTCAGATCAGGGGCACTATCTTCGGGATAAGCCAGTACGGCATACCAGCCCGTAAAGGCTTTTGGCCTGGTATTATCCGACGACTGTATGGTAACATCGTACCACGGGTTTGCATCCTGAACAGGCTGCTTAGTGTCCGGCGGATTACTTGTGGCAGGATTGCTATCGGTTTCGCTACTTTCAGACGGTTCGCTTTCCGCCGGTCCGACTTTCTTCCGCGGTTTCAGCACAACGGTTTGCTCACTTTCTGAGAAAGGCTTTAATTGAATAGTTTGCAGCTTTTTCCCGATTTTTATATCGGAAGTTGTCCGATAAAGCTCCAGTGTCATCGGGAACCCTGCTTTTTGATGCGCCAGTATGGTGAAGGTAATTCTGCCGCCGCCATCACTATTTAGCTTACCTGTCCACGAAGCAGGCTCTGCAGCAGATGAAAATGGTGCAAGCCGCGCGTAGCACCCTGCCCATGTCGAGCTTTGGTCTGATTCGGTATCTTCACGTATTACAACCGAAAATTTCTGGTTGTAATAGTTTGCAAGCTTTCTATATTCTTTCTCACGCTCTATCAGACTATCGTAATACATATTTTGGCTCATCTTTCGAAACACAGCGTTTAAGTCATCATATAGATTAGCTTTATGGATAGCAGAAATGTTCTCTCTGTCCTTTTGAGACGGCCATGGATATTTGGAGAGCTTTGCATTTTTATCATAGGAATCAATCCACGATTTCCAGTCAGAACTTGCAACCTCCCAATATTCATTGACATATCGTTCGATTTCTGCGTTCATCTTGTCGAGCGCAGCTTTCGGATCCTCTTTATTTTCTTTATATATCTTTTCAAAAAGCTTTCGCCAATCAGTGTGATTTCTGCGAATACCGTTACGCTTGTAATATGCATTATACATATTATTTGTGCTCTCGTATTTTTTTGCTACTGCATAAGTTTGCACATCGGTCAATGCAAGGTCGATCACTCCTACGCCAACATATGCTATCTTTATCGAAGGAGTGGCAAAATTAATTGCTATATTTAGTGTGGATTTTAATGCACTAGCGGCTGTTTCAGATGAATGAATGCCGTTGTTATATGCATCATAAGCCAACTGCGCGCAGGCGGTACTGATGCCAAGACCGGTCATGGCATTTTGAAAGGGCTTTGATATTAAATCATCATAAGCCTCTCCCAGCGTAATTAAGGTATGAACATTAGTCGCAGCAAAATATTTAACAGTACCCGTTGTTTCTAAAAAGGCGTTGACAGCATTTAACTGCCAAGAGTCGCCTTGTGCAGCAACTGCTTCTAATACAGCTTGTGCCCGGGCGCTG
Source organism: Ruminococcaceae bacterium UBA5423 (assembly GCA_002409375.1). GTDB lineage: Bacteria > Bacillota > Clostridia > Oscillospirales > Acutalibacteraceae > Avimonas. The sequence goes on along the minus strand of DHNF01000112.1, from coordinate 4,004 downwards.
GTCATAAAAGCTGCATATACATTAACATCGGAAATGTACTCGCTACGCTTGCCGGGATTTGTAATCTTAAATACGCTGTAGGTGGAGAGATGATCTGTGATAATATGTACCTTATTGGTTTCGGCATCCACCCTGTAAAAGACATCCTCCCACTGATTGGTCTCCTCGTTCAGATACTTGCCGCAAACCGAAAGAATTTCATCTTCTTTTTTCAACCCCTTATCGCTGTATGGAATGATGATTTCAATTGCTCCATCGGGTTGACCGGTGGAGAGCTTAAAATCGTATGCAAAAATCTCCACGTCGTTATCGACAGAAGCGGGTGTTACCTTCTCAATGGTCACCTCATCTCCTTGCTCCAGCTCATATCCGAAATTAATATACGGTTCACTGAGGGAAGATGATGGTTTTTCCTTACGAAATATAAAATAATATGCAACTATGCTTATTATCGTAATCGCTGCAAGACAGATTGCGACGGCGCGTAAAGCAGTCTTCTTGAAAATGTTCATTTTATCCTCCTTACTGCTTCCTCCTTATGACGTATGCCACTCATACTCATAGGCAGTTGTTACGGAATTGTTTCCGCCTCCAAGGCCGACAAGGATATATACCTTATCTCCAGCCGCAGAACCTGCGGGCATGTTTCCGCCAACAGTAACACTCATATCCGTGTACCCGGTATTGGTATCGTTTTTATCGGTCCAAATATATGATTTTGTGTGCTTTTCCGTAATATCATAAAGTGCTGTGTCTGTACCGTATGCAGCAAAAGGATCATCCTTGTTGACAACGGTTATAGCAGCACTCATCGACGCCCCAAGATTGAGGCAGATATTGCTAGATGTGGCGGCGCTTACAGACAGATCAATTTTTACCTGCTCACCGCCAGCATAACGGCTGTTGGGACTGCTTGCCGTTCCCGTATTGTTTACAAATTCGCCGTGACAGTCGTCGTGGGTGCTTGCCCAATAACTATGATGACCGATAAATTTACAGTTGTATGTGTAGCTTCCGCCGCCGCTCCATGTTTCCGTATAATTATCGTTGGCGGCGCTCGTTGTAAAATCATTCTCAAAGCTTCTCACAAGCTTCCAATATCCTTCAGTTGCTTCTCCCGCTTTTTTCAGATAACCCTGCTCACGCATCCAGTCATAAAACTTAGTTCTGTCCTTTCCGTAGCCGAGCCACATGGCGATTGCCATGCTCAAATTATCTTCACGGTCTTTTTCACTGCCGAAAACAGATATATCTCCGCCCACCATTTTCAAAATGACTTGTCGAATGGTAAAGAGCGACCGCAGCCGCTGCTCAACGGTCATTTCATATTTATATCCGTTCTCAAGGCGGTTGAGTAGGTTGGCGTCCTTAAAAGTCTGAATAATCTTCTCATATTCTGCCGCTTTTTGAGCAATCAAGTTCTCGTTTGCAATCCTTGCATCAAATTGCTTTCGCAACTCAGCATCAACCTGCGTCTCAAGTGTCCTTACCTCGTCGTCAGACAGCTTATTCTTTCCGTGAAGCTTGCGATACGCCTCCTTCTTTTCGCTCAAAAGTCTGTTATAATACCCACGCATTTGGATTGTCAGCGTTTCCCAGTCACCGGAGTTAAGCGTATAGCCGTAGGCCCCTTCCTTTGCAAGCCCTGCATAAGCCTTGTAAGCGCACTCCAGTTCATAATCCTTCCACGCCATAATGCCTTGCTCTGCCGCTGCAATACCCAAATCGGCCACTGATTTTAAGGTGCCAACCCCGGTACCATAACCCATTAAACTGACTCCTAAATCGGTGAACTCAACCAGTGCGGTTTTGTAGTCCCCGTTATTCAACGCCTCTGTTCCTTCAATTAAGGTGCCTATGTCGCCTAACCCCACCATCAGGCTTTCTTTAACAAGCGGATTTTCCTGAACCATTTCAATGGTGGCTTCAGCAAGAAGCTCTCCGCATTTATAAGCCAATGCCTCCATATCACCTTTTGCCGCCAACTCCCGCGTCGTCGGGACTAGGTTCATATCCAACACACGGTCAATGATTGCTTCACGCATCTCTCTGGCATACAGCCCAATCCCATCAAAATAATCATTGCATACTGCTTTTACCTTTTCAATGTAAGTTGGGTCCTTCACTTCGTTGCTGACAGCATCCACCGCCATTTTGTGAGCGTAAAGTTTGATTTGTTCCTCTCTGTTCATCAGCTTGCCGCTGTAGGAAGAGAAATGCCATGTTTCAAATTCTAAAACCCCTTCGGACAGGCGAACAGGGTCGGGAATAATCGGCTCCCACTCGATGCCGTTCCAATACGCCATGACTGTTCGATCAAAGCTTTCGGCGTCGGGAAGGCTTTTCTTATCTAGCTTCATGGTGATTTTCACCGGCTGATTCAGACGCACCTTCTCCATGCCCTCCACGCTGATATCGATGGGCGTGGTGAGCAAGGTGTCTCCGTCCTCGGATGCTTTTGCCGCGGTGACACTCACATTTTCATTAAACGCTCCGGCAGGGATGGAAAGCATCCATCCGTCTTTTTTCAGATTTCCAATTTCCACTTTTTTATCCGCCGTTATTGCAGTAGAACCAAATCCGCTTTTCCCGCAACCGGACAGCCCAGCCGACAAGGGTATAAGCATAGTTATTATCAGTAAAATTGACCATACTTTTCGTTTCATTATAAGCTCCTTTCAAACATTACCCAGCATTAAATCCAAAAATAATATCCGGCGGCACATTTACAAACTTAGAATAATAATGCATGGTAACCTCTGTTTGATTTACAGGCCGCGGATATATCATCCAGCCGCTTGTCGCTTCGCCCGGTGCAAGTTCCGTAAATGCTTCATATATCCCATCTTTCTTACCTGGGAGGACATCAACCGAGCTCTCATCAGATTTCATTTTCCCATAACTATCTGGAGCATCTTCACCATAAACAATATAGATCGCTTGCCTTTTTGGCGTGTCTATCGGTTCGTTTGAAATATTCTTAAAAGTAAAATAGACCTGAATATAGGTAAACCCATCCTTGGCACCGTTTAAAAACATATCCGCATCGGGCGGTACCACCTTGTCGATGGTAATGGAGAGATCATTCGCTTCCGCCACTTCGCCGATTCCATATACCTTTGTTTCAGCTTTTTTTGAACTGCCAGATGTTGTGCTGCTGCCTGTGGGCACAAAGTTTTCCGACAGTGCGCTATTACCGCAAGCGACGAGAGTAATTGTTGTCACAAGCGTCAGAAATAAAACCATAACCTTTTTCATCGTATTTCCCCCATATTTTATATTTTTTATTTGATTAATAGTCGCTGATACTCGCTTCGACGCCGGTTTCATGCCAAAATTTTCGCTTGACATCCAGTATCTCTGTTTTGTCGATCATGCCGTGCAGTAGCTCGATTCGCATTGATTGGGTCGCATCTCCAAAAGTCAGTATCATCCGCTGCCTGTCAATTTTAATGC